>NZ_JAQMTM010000165.1:0-39748 GCF_028331085.1 Anabaena sp. CS-542/02 | reverse complement strand
TCCCGAACTCAGAGGTGAAACGCTGCAGCGGCCACGATAGTTGAGGGGTAGCCCTCCGCAAAAATAGCTCGATGCCAGGTTTATTTTTTAAACACCATAAATAAGAGCCTCTTCTACTATTGAAGGGGCTTTTGTTTTTTTGGCGTTGCTGATTTTGCCTGAGCTAGAATGCAAAATTGTTAACTAAATTTATCAAGTGTAATATTATGTATCTCAAAGCCTTTAGATTGGAAACAAGAAAGTGAAGTGCATAAACGAAATGAAGCTTTGGTTGCGATCACCCGCGCAAAAGTTTGGTGTGTTGTGACCGGTGTAGAATCACCCATTTTTACAGAACTGCGCCAATATCAGGAACAGTTCCCCTATTTAATTTTTACCGCCTTTAATGAAAAATCTCTTAAACGAGTCACTGACGACGAGGACGAGGAGGATGAATTGATCAATTTTTAAGGAATTGTATCAGCGCATCCTACAAAATGTCACTACCCTCAAGATGATATAGTCAAAGTACACAGTTTTTCCTGTCCACTTTAAAAGATTGATCACAGACAGTGTTAATCACTGTATCGCCTTGGGGTATAAACCGAGATAGTCCCATCCCGGCGGTGAATTGTCCGGGTTTGGCTGGAACCAATTAAACTCTTGTAGTTAAATAACTTTGACACTTCAAGCAGGAGCAAGAAAATTATTCGCCCAAGCGCAGAACAGAATTAGCGATCGCTTGAATCCGTTGGTACTCAGCTTTTTATTTTAACAATAATCAATGTAGTCTACTTTGAGAACCTCTAACATGGAATGGGGATGGGACACAGACAAGAATATTCTTGATGATCTTTTTCTTCCTTTTTTAGGTAAAAAAATTGGAATTTTGGGCCATGATAATGGTGGTAAGTCAGTGCTTTTCCAACTAATTCAGAGCCAGACAATAGAACCAAGTCCTGGATCTACTGACAAACCAGAACAGAGGAAAACGTTGAAGATCAATTTTGAGTATAAATGTGTTCAGAAATCAATATTAATCAAAGTAATTATTGATACTCCTGGCGACAAGGCGAGACCGTATACGCGAAAAGAAGTATTTCAAAGACAGGATTATATTATCTATCTTCTCAGAAGCGATCTAGTCTTGGCTCGCAATCACAACATAGCCTTTACAGAAGAGATGAATCGGGCTAGGTTGTCTGTTAAAAATTGCTTAAAGCAAGATTTCAGTAATTTTCAAGAATGGGCTAAAGATGATTTTCTGTTTAAAAGTAAAAAACAGTTGATTATTGTTGGCAATCATTTCGCCCAGAGCGCAGATCAGAACATAGTCATCCCTGTATCTGATGAAAGAGCTACTGAAGATTTTTTTGTTCCTAATTTCTTAGATGAATCAATCAAAGAAGATTATTCTAGAGAATTCAAGACAATCATATCAGAAATTATAGGTACGAAACTATTGTATGATGTGCGATTCGTAGTTGGCAGTCTGGCTGCCAATAATCTGGGTAACCAATTGGTACTAAGTATTTTTCATGAGCTAATATAGGATATTAAAATGGCTTGTTTAGCATTTTATGTTCAAAATTTTAATAAAGATATTCCAACTGTCATCTTTAAAAACTCAAGAAGAATTGAAGCTTTTGAGGGAGAAGGTCAGGAGATAATTCGGAAAATAGATGATCTCGCTTTCCATGGTTCCGAGTTAGTTAATGAATCAAATGTACGTATAATACATAAAAAAAATGCGGAATTTTATGTTGAATTAATCACTGAACAGTTAGATGCATCTGGTCGTCCTGCAAAAATCGGTATTTACGGTAGGAAACCTAGTTTATCTTGGGAGTATAGTTTTGAAGACTGGGTTTTTGATATTTTTGACAGAGTTAAGGAGTTTTCAATTGAAGTTGACCGTTCAGTTAAACAAGAACAGTTACGCGTCATACGCTCAGGGCTAAAGTCTATTTACTATCGACATAAAATTAAAGCTCAGGTTATGCTCATAGTAAAGCTTGCTCTGGGTTCTTTTATACCCATTTTAGTAGGTTTATTACTAGGAATTTCCCCATTTATCGATGTTAAAAGCAGTTTATTATTAAGTGGTATTATTGGGATTAATAATATTTTTCTAATTCTCTTAATACAGGATAAAGTTTAATGTCAAAAAAGATTATTCAAGACCGTATTGAGAGGGTTCCTGTTGATAACCCAGACGAGCGCGATATCATCATAGTTGTATCTAATTTTGACAGGGAAAGGCTTGAGTATCCTGAACCTGGAAATAAAACATTTGAGAATATGGGAGGAGTTTGTTTTGTCCGAGATGATATTGAATTTTATGATCAAAATAGTCAAGAATTCTTAAGGGTTTTGAAGGATCAGGGTCTTTTGAGAGTAGGGAATATTCTGCTTCAAAGTAAGTATGGGTATCAGTATCCAAATGAGAAATCTAAGGATATTTCAAACAGACTTCATCAAAGGTTTCAGCGTCCATATTATTTGAGAGCAGAAGCACTTCGTGAGCATTCAATAGATAGAAAGTATAACTGCTATCTTCATGTCTGTACTCTTCTGGGGGCGAAAAAAGTTTCTATAAATATCATTGATCAAAAGCACAGTAGTTCAGGAACCCGCTTAGGATTAAATCTTCTTGGGAATTTTCCCATAAAAACTAGTGGGGATTCTTCCGCTCAGGAGATAATTGAATATTATCGCTCAAGAACAAGGGAAATGGAAGGAAGTTTACCAAACATAGAGGAGGCTGAAAGGTACGTTGAAGCTGAATTGTTACAAGAGGATGAAGATATTAGCAACTTGATTAATGCTCGTAAATTAGCTTTGAGAAGGTATAGCGAATTTACTAACCCAATAACAGAGGAAAACTTCCGACTAGATTTGTTTAGTCAGGTGACAACAGTGTTAAGTCTGGGAGCGAAAATAGAGTTTCCTCAGTATCTTTCATCCTTGAATTTAAACCTGAATAAATATGTGAAAAAAATTCAAAAGTTCACTTTAGATGTAAAAGTATCTTTCCCCCCTTCAGTAGGACAATAGCAATCATCTCTGGTAATCAACCACATACAGCAGATTGCAAGTTTATAAATTATCTAGAATACGCTGTAAATAGCTTGTGTACAGGTCATGTGGTGGAAACCTGATTTTGATTCATAATGCTATGTGATATGTAAAGCTACAAATTTAATTACATCTCCTAGCCCTTGTTGATTCTTCAGGTTGGTGAAAATAAAAGGTTTATCACCGCGCATTTTCTGAGTGTCTCGTTTCATGATATCTAAATCTGCTCCGACATAGGGCGCAAGGTCAATTTTATTAATCACTAACAAGTCAGATTTAGTAATACCAGGTCCACCCTTGCGGGGAATTTTATCACCAGCAGCCACATCAATGACGTAAATTGTTAAATCTACTAGTTCTGGACTAAAGGTAGCTGCTAAGTTATCACCGCCACTTTCTAAAAATACTAAATCTAAATTAGTAAATTGGTTTTCTAATTGTTCAATAGCAGCCAAATTCATAGAAGCATCTTCCCGAATTGCTGTATGGGGACAACCTCCAGTTTCTACCCCTAAGATGCGATCGCTAGTCAAGGCCTGAGAACGTACCAAAAACTGAGCATCTTCTTGGGTATAAATATCATTCGTGACTACCGCCAGCTGATACTGCTCACGCAAAGTCTTACACAAAGCATCTACTAAGGCGGTTTTCCCCGAACCCACCGGGCCTGCTACTCCTACACGCAATGCACTCATTATTTTTATATCTAACTCCTAAACAACCTTGTATACTGGGTTTCGTGCTGCATACTAGCTAAGGATAAACCCCAGCTACAACAACTGAGGTCGTCATCCTCTAAGGCTAATATTTCCCTCACAGCGGCGCTGATTAATGGTTGTAACTCTAACAATAATTCTTGTCCCGCAGTTTGACCCAGGGGAATGAGTTTCACTCCCCCTGTAATTAAATTACTAGCCCAACTATGTAAATATGCCAGTAAAGCAGCTTGATGGTTGATCTCCCAATGAGCCACAGCAATCCCAAAGGCGATCGCATAATTGACAGGATTACCCACAGCACTCACTAAAGGTATGATATCCGGTTCTAATTTACCCAACAACTGAGTTAGCGATCGCCCCATTTGCCAACTAGAAGCGCGCAATTCTGCGGTTTCTCTAGCAGCAGATAACCACACATTCCAACGACATAAAGCCGATACATCCCCAATACTAGCGGATTCCTGAGCACGTACCATTACCGCCGCTTCTAACCGAATTGCACCATAACGCAGTTCCCCCTCTAACCAATGTTTCAGGGTGGTTGGACTGGAAACAGTGCCATTTTCCACCAGCCTTTCTAAGCCTTCAGAATAGCCATATGCTCCCACAGGTAACCCTGGACTTGCTAACTGCAATATGGATAGGAAATTGGCATCAGTGAGAGTAATGGTGTCCATAAGCGCCTAATTCCGGCTGAAATGGTAGGGTTTCCTCTATAACTTCTAGTCCCAGTTGTTCTAGCATTGTGCGTAAAACTGAATCTGGTAATAAGCGTAAATAGCTAGAAGTAATTTCTACAGGTACATGGCGATTTCCCAAATGGTATACTGCGCGCATTAATAAAAGTGGCGTTGGTGCCAAAACAGTTAACACTGTTTCTGGTTTAGCAGTAATTCTGACTTTTTCCTTGTGGGTTTCGCTTTGCAAAATATCACCATCTTGCAGTATTATCCCTCTGGGTAAACGCGTAAATATAACTTTACCATCTTCGGTTTCCCAACGATGGCGACCGCGGGTGCGTTCTTCCGCAGTCAGTGGGAGGGTGAAACTGACAGCCGCATCAGGATTAGGCGGTTGACGTTGGGTGAATATCAACATAGTAATTATTGTCACCCGCTATTTAATCAAACAGACACCAAGCGTCGCAAAGATTCAGCCCGGCGCTTGGCAATGGTATTATTGGGAGCAATTTTTAATGCTTGCTCATACATTTCCAGCGCTTGAGCAGTTAATTTTTTGCGTTCGTAGGCGTGTCCGAGGTTATTCAGTGCTGTTACATAGTCTGGTTGATGTTTGACAGCTTCTTTATACTGACGAATTGCTAAGTCATATTGCTCTTGGCTGAAATAAACATAGCCTAATCCGTTATAAATAGGGGCGGTAATATCTTCTTCTTCCTCCTCAGCAGCTTTAATAGCTTTTTGAAACAGTACCACCGCCTGAGAAAATAATTTTTTTTCCGAATAGATACTAGCTAACTCATAATATTCTTGAGCCGTACCCTTTTGGTTCTCTAACTTTTTGCGTAATCTGGATAAGGCACTTTCGCGCCTGCGAGTTTTGAAAATTTGGCGGAAAACATTCACAACTGCGAATGAAAGCAGACCGACGAAAATTGACAGATAAATAATGACTAAATTTTGATCCATTGTCTGGAAATACAAATATTAAAATTTCACACTTCTGTATCTATTATGGGACACAGGGAAGATGAGGTAAATATTTCTTTACTTACGGTAAGCCCCAATAGTTCACACGTTCTTTTAGCCAACCATCTGCTGTATATTTGGCGATCGCTTGATTAACTTGTCTTCTTAACTGATCATACTGCAATCCCTTGGGCATCACTACAGATAAAGGTTCTGTAGATAGCTTGGTCGGTAACAGTCTGTATTGGGGATATTCTTGTACCCAACCGCTCAGAACACTAGCATCCGCAGCAAAGGCTACCACTGTATTATTTTCTGTCAGCCTCCGCGCCGACTCATATGAACTAACTCCCACTAACTCCGCCTTCGGCACATAGTAACGTATGTCAGCAATTGTGCTGGACTCATTGATTACCGCCACTTTGCGGTTGGCTAAATCACCCAACTTCCTCACAGATATATCTTTTGTTACTACCAAAGTGCCGTCATAATAGTAAGGAACACTGAGACTGACTACACGCGATCGCGATTCCGTTGCTGTTACCCTAGCGATGGCTAAATCCAGTTTCTTGTTTAAGACTACAGACAAGCGATCGCTGTTGGCTACCGGTTGTAACCTGACAGCATCTGGTTTACCTAACAAATCAAACCCCAGACGCTTTGCCAAGTCAATTTCTAACCCTTGTAAATTACCGTCAACATCTCTAAATCCCAAAGGGCGTAAGTTATCTTTAACGGCAATAGTCAAATAACCTCGACGCTGGATTTCTGGCATTTGAGACCCATTTGCCATAAATCCCCAGTAAAAACAGACAATACAAACAATAGTAGCGGATAATACCAGATGTAACTGATTAATTTTTAGCCATCTGTTACATCGGTTATTCATCCGTTACCACCCTTATCCTTTAGCCTGTAGTGCTAACTCAGCTACTTTACCAAATGCAGCAGGATCTAGGACTGCCAATTGTGCCAACATTTTGCGATTGAGTTGAATATCAGCTTTTTTGAGATTGCCCATTAACTGACTGTAACTCAAACCATGTTGCCTAGCAGCGGCATTGATGCGGGTAATCCACAGACGGCGAAAATCGCGCTTTTTCTTTTTGCGATCGCGATAAGCACTCCGTAGCGCCTTCATCACCTGTTGATTAGCGGTTCTAAACAGAGTTGAGTGAGAACCACGAAACCCCTTAGCTAGTTTGAGAATTTTATTGCGGCGTTTACGAGCTACATTACCGCGTTTTACCCTTGTCATAATTTATTTCCTGAACAATTTACAAATAAGGAAGCATCAACCGCACATTGTCTTCATCCCGTTCGTGTACCAGTGCAGTTTTGGACAGGTTACGCTTTTTGTTAGAAGATTTGTGTTCTAAAAGGTGGCTTTTAAAAGCTTTGCGACGGACAATTTTACCGCTACCAGTGGCACGGAATCGCTTCGCCGCTGCTTTACGAGTCTTGAGTTTAGGCATGGTCTAACGTTAATTCGACACAATCCATAATTATATACTATTTCCTGAAATCTTCTGGCAAATCAACTACACATTCAGGAAACTGGCGTTGTAATGCCACAAAAACAGGACAAGGCGGTTCTGCTTGTAAATTTTCTGGGTTACTCCAGGAAAAAGGCGCTTGTTGTGATGCAGACATCCATAACAGGCGCTTTGCTCGTGTCATAGCCACATATAGTAACCGGTATTCCTCAGACATTTTTAAATGTTCTGCCTCTTCCCACGCCTGATACACATTAGGTATATGAGATTTGCCATGTAGTGCCGTGCGAATTTGGGCGCGGGCAACTTCCGATAAAGTAAACTTACCTAAAAACTGGCTTTTGGGAGGAACCCAAAACTTACCGGGAATTGACTTTTCATGTAGAAAGGGGATAAATACATAGTCCCAATCTAACCCCTTAGCTTTGTGCATAGTGATAATGGTCAATTGACCCGGACGAGTATAACGGCCTTCTAAATCATCGGTTTCCACCGGTTCAAACCGTTCAGAATTGACAATTTCACTTAAAGCCGCCAGCATTGCTTCCATAGAATTATGGTCAGTTACTTGCTGGTTTACCCGTTCTGCGAGTTTATCAGCAGTTGCCAGTTCGGCTTGTTCATAGTTTAAAGTTAAAGCCACAAAGGAAATCAGATCATACAAGGGCAATTCCAAAGGAGCGCGAAGTAAACTACGACACAGATGCGCCGCTTTTTGTACTGCCTCTACCCGGGGTGCTGCTAACGGACCGGGATATAAAAATTCTTCTGGTAGACTAGCTAGAGCGTTGAGGTCTTGGGTAGGAATCAATTGACGTTGTACCAACACCTCCAAAGCAGCCTTGAGATAGTCAGAAGAATGGGGTCGATGGCAAAATTGCAATAATGCCAAAATTTCCTTGGGAACATGGGAACGGCGATCGCTTTCACCTACATCATAAAGTTTAATTTTATGATCCTTACACACAGGTTCCAGCCTCTGTGTTAACCAGCGTCCTTGGCGATTTTCTCGCACCAGAATTGCTGCACTCATATTGTGAGGATTTTCAGCAAACAACTCCACCACTCTTTGAGACAGTAATTCGACTGTATGATTAATATCTCGCGGTTTATAAAGCTCTAATCCTCTTCCTGTGGGTACCGGATTGGCATTTTTTTGGGGGTCGCCGGTATTAACAGGGCGGATTTTTTGCTCACTAAAGGGCAATTGCCGATTTTTGCGCTGATAAAACCCGTTTACCCATTCTAGAGCATAGTTGGCAGCAGCAATGATGATTCTGTTACTGCGTCCAGCTTGATCCATATTTGCTAGTTTGCCCAAGCCATGGCAAAATTGGCAAAAATCCCGGAAATATATCGGATCTGCTGGGGTAAAAGTCGAGTTAATCGCCTGATTCGGATCACCAACACGCACTAAGTTACCTGGAGAGTAGGGATTAGTCGGTGAATAATTATCTCCCTCAACACCGGCTAAAATCTCTAACAGCTTCGTCTGTAAAGGACTAGAATCTTGGGCTTCATCCTCAAATACACCTAAAACTTGGTTTTGTTCGATGGTACGGGCGCTATGGTTTTCCAGAACACGAATCGCCGCCAGGATCATATCATCGTAGTCAATGAAATCATGCGATCGCATGAGATTCTCATATTCTTCATACAATCCCGCCGCTATACGTAAAGTTACGTATTTATCTGTTATTTTTTCACTCCAACCTCTGAGTTGGTCTGGTTTGATTCCAGAACTTTTAGCCTCATGAATGACGGTGGTGGCTAAGTCTGGTAAAACTTCCGTGCGCAAAACTGACTGACGACGTAATTTTTCTGTCTCTTCCCCGTCAAATTGCTCACCCTCCAGCAACCGGACATAAAGTTCCGGATGATTATTAATCCATTGCTCTACTGCTTTACGTACAAACCGGTGGCTTTGATTAGGAGTAATTAACGTGACATTATCTAAATCTAAACCAGACAAATCAGGGTAACGGCTAGCAATATTCAAAGCTAGACCATGTAAAGTATAAACAGCAAAGCCCGACTGAGGTAGAGATAAATCTTTTAAGTATTGGCAAATTTTTGTTTTAATATTGGCAGCAGCGGAACGAGTAAAAGTTACAACTACAACCTGACGACGTTCCAACAGACCAGACTCAGCATAAACTTGGTACTGACGGGCGATCGCGATCGCTGCTGCTGCAGCCATACCAGTAGATTTACCAGCCCCAGGAACCGCCGAAACAGCCAGGAGTCCTGAAGTCCAATCAGCCATTTGCTGTTGTCCTGGGCGCAGAGTGTTACGGACTCCCCAAATCTTTTCTTGTAACTGAGACTGAATAAATTCCCCAGAGAAATTAGGACTAAGTTCAGAATTTAACATAAAAATTGAGATTTAAAAAGCACAGTAGTTTTATGTATCAGATCATCTCCCAACTGCAAAAACTGCATCAAGGTTTGACAAATAGGCAACCATATCTAAATTATTATCTAGGATTAGCTGCAATCATCGCCCTCAGTACTGTCTTACGCTTTCAGAATTTAGACTTAAAACCTCTGTGGATGGACGAGGTAATTACAGCTATTTTCAGTTTAGGGAAAAATTATGATCAATTGCCCTTAGATATCTTATTCCCACTGCAAAAAGTCCCAGAAATTTTTACTTACCAGTCTGGGGTTAGTTGTGATCAAATTGCTGCAAATCTAGCCCATCAGTCTACCCATCCCCCATTATTTTTTTGTGGAATGTACAGCTGGTTAGGGTCGATGACTCCCTTGGGTTCAGAGTGGGTAACAAAATTGCGATCGCTACCGGCCTTATTTGGCGTAGGTACCATTGTCGCGATTTATTTTGTCAACCGCACTGCTTTTTCTCCTGCATCGGGAATCATCGCCGCATTAATCATGGCTGTTTCTCCCTTTGCTGTTTA
Organism: Anabaena sp. CS-542/02; assembly: GCF_028331085.1. Taxonomy (NCBI): domain Bacteria; kingdom Bacillati; phylum Cyanobacteriota; class Cyanophyceae; order Nostocales; family Nostocaceae; genus Anabaena; species Anabaena sp. CS-542/02. The sequence continues at coordinate 29,906 of NZ_JAQMTM010000165.1, read as the reverse complement.
CCTTTCCCAAGAAGCACGTCACTATACCATGCCCATGTTCCTAATCACTTTAGCATTATGGGGACTAATGGAAATTCAGCAGGATATTTTAGACCAGGAACGCCTGAGATGGTGGGTTGTGCTTTTATGGTCAATTGTGAATATTATTGGTCTTTATACTCATTACTTTTTTATTTTGGCGTTCATTGCTGAAATTATCACACTAATCTTATTAATCTATTGGTGTAAAACTTCGATATTCAAAAACAGCTTAATTATAGCAACTACTGGGGTGGTAATTAGTTTTATTCCCTGGATGCCGGTAATCTTGAATCATTTTCAGAGTTCAGCCACCAACTGGTTACCTGCTACTATGCACATCTCCCCGGTATATAACACCTTAATTAGTTGGATTTTAATGGTGATTGCTCTACCTGTGGAAAATCAGCCCTTAGTAATTACAGTTATCTGTGGCTTTTTCATGGTAACTTTTGCCATTTGGGTAGGTTTGCAAGTATGGAAGGGTTTAAAAACTGTCTATTTGGAAAAGAAAACCCATTTATCAATCTTAACCCTGGCCACTTTTATGATTGTGGTGTTAATGCAGTTTTTTGCTATAGCTTACTTATTTGGTAAAGATATAACTGCTATTCCCCGCTATAACTTTGTTTATTATCCCAGTTTTTGCGCTTTGTTGGCAGCTAGTATTGGCAAAAATCATCAGTCAAAATTGATAATTTTGTTGGTGGGGTTTCTCAGTTGTGTGTTTGTAGTTTCTAATTTAGTCTTTCAAAAGCCTTTCCTACCTGAACAAGTCGCCCAAAACATGAATTTAGAACCATCGGTGCCCATCATGCTAGTGGTAGGATATAGCAATTATCAGGATGTGGCCTTGGGATTAGGTTTTGCCTTAGCATTAGAAAAACTTAGGCATAATAACAGTTTCAATCAGTTTGATACTGTGGGTTTTTTAGACAAATCTCCCCATTCACCTCCCCTGTGGGAGAAACTTGATCAAATGCCAAAACTAGGAGTATCTCAGATAAATTTATGGATAGTTGGCCCGGGAATGATCAGGGAGAGTTATCCCCAGCAGTTGGGGCTGTTTGGGGATAGTATTTGTAATATAGACAGTGCAGAACACCATCGGATAGGTATTCCCTATCAACTTTACCGCTGTCAGAAAATTAGACAAGTTACAGGGGCGGCGATCACTGCCCCATCTGCATCTTTGAATACTCGTGGTATGATTAAACCACCAATTGTGGGAGGAATGGGCTAAGTAGACCCACGGATGCTCGGCGCACAGAGGTTGCATCGGCCGCATCTATAATTCCGTTGTTGGTAGCGTCTCCTATAATCAGGGGATCAGTCACAGGGAAAGCTCTAAATCCTGAATCAAGTCCCAAATTTACCCGAGAAATTAAGGCCGCATCTGTAGAAAGATAGCCTTCTGTTTTGGTCGTATCTCCCACTAATGCTACCAGCTGTACTGCACTGTCTCCTACTAAGCCCGCACCGGGAAGTATTTGCAGTACACCTTTAGCACCGTAGGTTGCTGTCTGCTGAACTTGAGCATTCAAGGTGATTAAGTCGGTACTAGCATTGAGGGCAGGTCCGCTGAGGGTAAACTGAGCTTGTCCTGGTGTATTGAAGTCAGAATTTAAATTCCAACCCGATGCGACTACATTTGCTCCTGTAATAGCCAGCAGGTCTGGGTCATATTGCAAGGTAAAGCTAATGTTGTCTACACCACCGGGATTGGTGATGCGGATGGGTAAAGGATTGAATTGACCACCCCCACGTATGTTTACTTCTTGACCAGGGGCGCGGCTAAAGTCAGGTAAGGTGAGGACTGGTACTGTGGGGCTATTGACGGTAAATTCCCGAACAAAGTTACCACCTGGGAAACCATCTTCATTACCATCAAGTAAGCGTCCGTTCGTGCTGACGAAACCATCACTACGGCTCTCCAGGGTCAGGGTGTAATTACCAGGTGCTAGAATGTCACCTGTTTTAACGAAAGTCAGGGCGTTGTCAGTCTCATCCCAAATGAGTGAACCATTGATAATATTGCCTTCACTATCGGTGAGGGTGAGGTCTGGTAGGTCTGTAACTGGAGCGAGTGGGTTGGCTAAGTCTAATCCTGTGTAAAGGTTGAGAACACTGAGATTGACGTCATCATTGAATGTCAAGACAAAGCCACTGGAATTAGTCTGAAAGTTATTGACTTGCAAAGCTTCCATCCTATCAACAGTTATGCTGGTATCAGCTTGAGTGGGGATGACTTCAGTTAAACCTAAATTATCCTGAGCCAGACTATAGAAAGCATATGTACGACCCACTTCACCGTTATAGATAGCAGATGTTTGAGTAATGCCCTGTTGCCAGATAGTAAAGTCACCATTATCTATAGCTACATAGATATCATAGGAGGCAATGCCACTACCGTTATCTGTACCCGTCCAAGATACAGTAAAGTTAGGCTCATTACTGTTGGCTGGTAAAGGGTTAACTTGGCTGACGGGGATGTCACTATCTAAGGTGTTAAAGACTGGATTAGTGAGGAGGGGAGTTTGATTGTTAAAGGTGATGCTCCCTTGGGCATCGATGCGGGTATTATTAGTAATATTGCTTAGGGGTTGGATGCTGTAACTGACAAATCCCCGTCCGGCTCCGTTAGCGTCGTTAGGAGGTAAAAAGCCTTGGGTAGTATTATCTACAGGGTTGCCAGTTAAGGGGTCAATGGCGGTGAATGTCCAAGTTACAATACCAGTGGCTACATCTAACCCAGCATTGACATCGACAAACACACCGCGAGTGTCCCGCAGGTCGAGGCGTTGATTATAATTTTGTACGCCGTTGGTAACTAGGGTAATATCTCCAAAGCCAAGGTTATTTAAGGTGAAGGTATTAAAGTCTAGGTCTGTGTCTAGTTGTTGGCTGATGGTAACTTGGGCAACAGGTGTCGTTTCAGCTTCAGCGTTATTACTGAAGCTGATAGTATAGGGAATAATTGCTCCGGCGGTTAAATAATGTTCAGTACCGAAACCGTCGGGATTCACCAGGGTATTGGGAGCGCTGACCGTAGTCAGTCGTTGTTCTGTAACAGCACCTTGGATAAATTGCAGGTCGCCATTGGTGATAAAAATATCTAGGATGACATCTTCTAGGATATCTGGATCTGTAATTCCGGCATCGCGGGCAATTTGTTCAGCGGCGGCCCGTTGTTCGGGGGTGAGGGTAGCTGCTGTGACAATATTCCGGGGGTAGGTTAGGTCTGTGAAGGTATTAGTATCTTGTCCTGGGGCGTAGTCAAAGAGGGATTCGCCTTGAACAATGCGCCAACTGTTGCCATAGTCGCCGTAAAGTTGTTCATTAGAGATACTTCCGCCAATGACCGTACCATCCCGGAGGTTAAATTCATCATTGCGGTTATTGTTAAAGTTACCCAGGAGTCCTACCACTTTACCTTGGCGGTTATCTGCTAAACCAAGGTTAATATTTAGGAAGCTCCCATTATGTTTTACCTGGATGAGGTCGTTATTGGCGGTGATAATTCTGTATTGATTCCCTTCTCTAGTGATGAGGTTTTGACCGACTGCGTAAACTGCGCTATTGGGAAGGGTGACGATGGTACCGTTAATTAGGAGGGGTTCTGCTTGGTTGGCGTAAATGGCGATGCGTTGGTCGCCGAGTTTGATCGCAATGGCGGTGTTGATAGAAACGCTGGTACTGTTTCCCCACGGTTGTTGGCGGGTTTGGATTTCCAATTCGTCGGTGGTGGATTTAACGAGGGTAAATTCTCCCACTGCTTGGAAGTCGTAGCCTAAGCCGTCCAGGGTATCTAGGTGGGGGTCATTCCATGTGCCGCCGCTCAATCCAGGCAACAAAGGAAATAATAAACTGTTGGCGAACCACAAAGGAGTACGGGGAATTAAGTTGAAGTTGAAAAATGGATACTTATCAACATCTCCTTTTTTAGGAACTTTTCTAACCCCTTCTAAAAATCTTTGCCCTTTAAATGCCTCCTTACGACCGTTACCTATAACCGCGTAGTAATCAGTCAAATAGTGAAATTCTTTAGACACATATTGACCATTTAATCTGCCTAACCAATGGTCTTTGTTAAAGACATTTCTGATACTATTACTAGGCAAATATTTTGCCCATCGGTCTGGCAACCAATGAGAAAATACTTGACCAGAGACTTTAGTTGTATTTTTTAATCTAGCTCCTAAACCAGCTCCAAATGCACCCAAAGCAGCAGAAACACCTACATCTGTCCAATTAATATCAATTTTTTGGCCTGAAAAGTATTGTGATCCTGCCTGTATAGCAATCTCAGATATTCCTCCTATACCTACTCCTAATGCGGCAGCAACGATAAATGGTGCTATTTGCCCTGATGGATCATTGTTTTCTACTGGATTATTGAAAACATATCTATAAAAATTTACATCCCCAGCATTTATATCTAAAGGATCAACCGCTGTAAACCTTCCCAACCCGCTATCATAAAACCTTGCTCGCATGAAATCGAGACCATTACCCTCATCCATGACACCCCATTGACCAACATATTCAAAGGGGTTAGCAACGCCTTCAACTTTGGTTAAATCTTCCCCAAAAGGTAAATAACTGTAACGGTTAACATAACTCCCATCATTAGTCGTTAACCCCATGGTTGAACCCAAAGCATCGGCATCATAATAGTAACTATTACTATCACTCACCCGACTCACTAAACCGATGCCATGATGATAAACAGTAACCAAATTACCATTACCATCATATTCCCCCACAATATCCCCTAACCCCGCCGGGTCAAGTAAATATTCCGTGCGTTGACCATTGATAATAGTAGCAACCCGGTTTCCTAAACCATCATATTCATATTCCCACCTACTACCATCAGCCGTTTCCACCTCCACTAACCGATTTTCCACATCATAGGTGTAGGTGGTAGTCTGTCCCCCTTCATTCTTTTGAATTAAATTTCCATCCCGATCATAGGTGTAGACAGCATTACCAACACGAGTATACTGATTGAGATTATTACTGCTGTAACCTGTGGTTATCCCACTATCTGTTACCGCAATCCGATTACCTGCCACATCATAGGTATAGTTGATAGTACGATTATCCGGTGTCACCACAGAGGTTAACTGTCCAACGGCATCATAACCATACTGGAAAATTCCCTCTAGGGTGGTCATGGTGGTACGCCGCCCTAGATTATCATAGCTATACTCAAACCTAGAATTTACCGTATCATCAGCTTTGTAGTTGATTAAACGGCTTAATTGACTTTCTTGGTCATACTCATAGGTGGTATAGGTGCCATTGCCGTTAGTTTCTTTAATTAAACGCCCCAGAATATCATAGTCATAGCTAATAATGCCTTGTCCCGTAACATCGGTTAAAGTTTTTAACCGTCCCAGGTTGTCATAGCCATAATTTACCGTATACCCATCCTGGGAAACTAATCTAGTCCTTTGACCATCGGCATTGTAGGTGTAGCTTAATGTCCGTCCTGTGGGGTATGTAACTTTTGTAACTTTGTCAGCACCATCATACTCCATGGTAATGCTACCTGTGGCATCGGTGACAGTTGTAAGATTACCCCTGGTATCATAGATATAGCTAACCCCAGAACCATCAGGGTATTGTTTTGCCGTCAGTAGCCCGTCTTGATTATAGGTATATTGAATCCCATTACCTCGACGGTTGACAAAACTGGTAAGATTACCCAAATCGTCAATAATAAACTGTTCCCTACTGCCATCAGGGTATGTGATTAGAGTCAGATTCCCCCTGTCATCGTAGGTATAATTAACACTGTTACCTCTGGGGTCTGTAAACCCTGTGAGTTGATTAAAGGTGCTATCGTAGGTAAAATTAACGTTTTGATTGAGTAAATTTGTCTGTCTGCTTAAATTGCCTGTACTGTCGTAACTATAACTAGACTGACCACCATTAGGCAGAGTAGCACTAATCAAATTACCATCGGCATCATAGCGAAATAGGAGATTTTGATTATTAACCCCCCGAATTTGTGCGCCATTACCTCGGTCATCTAAAAGGATAGTTTGGGATGTGCCTGTACTATCAGTAATGGTGACACCACCAACACTATCATAGCTGTAAGTCAGACTTAGCCCCTCTTCATTGGTGTATTCTCTAATTAAACGACCTTGGTTATCGTATTCAAAGTTACGCTGATAGCCCAGTTCGGATGTGACTGACAACAGAGAATACTTTTTCCCCGCTACATCGCTGGTATCGTAAGTATAGGCGATGGTTCCCTGATCACTGGTGACAGATAGCAGGGCTTCCCCAGTGGTATCATAAGTGTAATTGGTAACTTGCCCAGTGGAATCGGTAATCTGGCTAATACGTCCTTGGGGATTGTAATCTAAGGTCAATGTATCCCCATTGGTATGAACTAATTGAGTCAGGCGATTATCAGCATATTCCAGGGTGATACGATTACCGTTAGGGTCTTCTACATAACTAAGTTGACCATCCCTATTAAACAGCGAAACAATACCATTAACTTCCCTTAACCGATATTCACCATTAACAATAGTTACCATCGCGCCACCGGCTTCTGTATAACTACCGTCTGTTTGTTGCTCAAAAGCCCGCTGTAAGTCTCCCACACTGCGGATAACCACATTACCTTGATTGTCAGTTGTAGCGCGTAAATCCCACTCACTCGCCCAACCCCGTCCTAAAGCTCCTAAATTGTAGCGTTCAGCAATGGATTGATAGAAGGTACGATTAAAGGTTAAAGATAGTCCAGGGGCAGCATCTACTACATCGGTGCTACTGATTAAACTCACGTTAGTGAGAGTGTTGACTGCTTGTATCCACTCAAAGGCAAATAACCGGTTTAAATTATTAGTGGGTTGTCCAAGTTGACTTAAATAATTAGCATTTTCTGCCATTACAGCTTGAAACTGTCCCGCAGTTGTACCAAAAACAGCGGTTAAATTACTCCAAATGGCATCCCAAGCGGCATCATTAATAAAACTATAATCAGCGCGGGATTCTGCCTTAATACTAGCCCAATTAATGATTTCATCAGGCTGTACTTGTTCCACTGTGAAGGAAATCAAACCGTTACCACTGGGAGTATAGGTAAAGGAAAATTGTTCTGTTTGTCCTGGGGTTAAAATTCCTACCGGTCCATTGCCACCAGTGGCTAAACTTAAATTCAGGAGTTGGCGTAGGGTAGCACTGACAGTATTGTCTTCTGGGTAATTAACTTGGGCATTAGTGGGTACTATTCTTAGCAGGGGTGCAATAACATCTGTTTGTCCCACATTGGTATAGGTGACAATAGCCACACCAGAGGATGGATAACTCAACTGCACCCGAACATTACCGGGTAGATTATTAGTAACGGTGAAAGCACTATTAGCGGCGGCTGTTTTCACACCATCGCTAATTTCCACATTATATCTGCCAGGGGTTAAGCCCTGTAAATCAAAGGTTGCCCAAGTCTCATTATCATTCACCCAATAAACTTTAGTAGCTTCTTTTTCACTGCCATCGGTAGCCACTAGGCTGACTTTATCGGTGGGGGAGAACTTTTGACCTACTATGATAATGGTAGTTTGCCCTTGATTACTACCTATAGCCCCACGGGGAAATCCTGATATGGCAAGACCATCATCATCAATAATAGTGAGGGTAGCGGTGTTTTGCTTGCCAATAGTTGCGCCGCCGGTGGGGGTAGTGAGGCTTAACTGGATTGTCTCGTCAAGTTCTGAGATATTGTCATTGACAATGGGAATATTAACAGCTTTAATGGTTTGCCCATCAGCAAAATTAACGGTAATGGTAGTGTTGTTATAATCATTGGGCGCTTTAGCCGTGCCATCTTTGAAGTTAATAGTGGCACTTACCACCCCATCACTTCCCCCTGTGCGAGTCACAGTGACGGTAGTAACCGGTGTTCCATCTTCATTAACAGTAAATTGAGGGGCGCTGAAACTTAAAGTACCTGGTATGGGGTTAATAATTTGAGTGGAAGTTCTTAGGGCAGTAGCAGCAACCTGTCTATTGCCTAGGTTATCAGTGGCTAAACTATAAAAAGTGTAGGCCTTACCTGTTTCACCAGTATAAATGGCGTTATTTATAGTTACATTGGTTAACCATGGAGTAAACTCACCGCCATCAACGGATACAAATAGATCATAGCTTCTAATACCACTGCGATCCGTTGCTCCCCATGTGACATTGATACTATTGCCTACAGTTCTTGGAGGTAAAGCACTAACGCCACCCGATGGGGGAGTGATATCTAATTGTTCAGGTTCACCGGAGCCAAAACGAGTAGTTGTGATGTAGGTGGTAGATGCTCCAGGAGCTAATTCAAAAACGTTTCTTAAAGCTAGGGCTAAGTCATACTCTGAACCTCTATCAACAAAGCCATCAGAGTTACTGTCACCCTGCACGATGATATTTTGTAAGTTACTTCCCCCTAGAACATTAGACCTTAAACTACTGTATCCATCTATTTCCCAACGATTTGTGGTGGGAATAGTCCCACCTGTACCAGTAATACCAAAAAAAGTTGTATCTGTCTCTCCAGTTCCCCCAGCATCAGTTTGAAATATAATTTCTACACCCCGCTGAATGATTCTACCGCCCCCGTCAATCAAACTCCCATCAAAGTTTAAATCTCCATCTACGTAACGTACTAAATCAAATCTGATGGGTTGATCAGTGATGTTGGTAATACTATAGACTTGATCTAATCTTGCACCCGTCCTAACTTCACCCTCTCTATTAAAGCTATCTTGAACAATTTGCTCTAGTTGAAACTGGAGTCCGTTAATAGTAAAGGCACTATTTGCAGTGGTGTCTGTAGAACTAGTAAACGCCTCATCGTTAGTCTGAGATAGAGCTAACTCAATACGTTGACCAGTTGTACCATCCCCCGCAATAATTCCTAGGGCAATGAAGGATAAATAAGTTGTACTAGCAGGTCCTATACTCCCAACAGGATCATAAACACCAGCCTGTCCGCCAACACCAGAACTACCAAAACGACCAAGTTCATCTACAGTAACTTCAAGTCCACCATCTCCAGGAGCGGTTTGAATGGTTCTCATAGGTTATAGGGTTCCTTTTAGTTTTATGGGTTAATTTTTTCAAACTTGTACTAGACCAACTCAAGTGGTAGCGTTACCACCAGCACAGCTTTGATACAGGCTCAATCTATATACGAAGTAGAATCAGATCATGCTGCAAAATGCTGGGAGTTTTTTGCCACACTCATATCAGACAGATTAAACAAGGGACTAATCGCCTTGCGTACAAAAAACTATCAGAAATTACAATCAGACACATCCTACCAAGTAACCCATAATTACTTTAGTCTGGGTATAAAAAATTAATAAATTTTCATATTTAGTATCGGCTAAGTATTGGTTAGGACATGACTTTTGACAAATCTGGTAATAATTGCTGTTTCCAGACTTTACTAAAAGTATGTAAGAAAAGCGATCGCATACTCTTGTCAGAGGTCGATCGCTTTTCTGCAAAAACCCACTAGGGAAGATTATGAAAATAATGATACATATGATACATTAATTTCTGAAGTATCAGAATCTGTACCGGTCAAATTCACCCAAGAGCCTACCAAATCAACCCCTAAGAACACCTGTTAAATTTGTCATTTGACATTACTCGTCAATTTGCCAGGAATCTTTGCTGATCACATCATCAAAAATTTTCTTAGGACGGACAATCACAATCACTCGCCCCAGCAGAGTAATTTGTGGCTCGGTGTCAAACCACTGAAAATCTAATTCCCCATTGTGTTCAACCACGAAATAGCTGGAATCATCCCATTGACGCGCGGCGCGGTCTACAACCACCAGCACGGGTTTTGGTAAATTGTTTTCCTGGTTAGGTAGGCGATCGCTATTACATAAAATCACTACAGGATCTTCCGCACTTAATAATACTTGCCAACCTGGTAATGGTACCCAAGCTTGTTCCCCCGCAAATTTAACTAAACCAAATGGTTCAAGACTTTCTACTAGAGGTACACTTTTTAAATCTTCTGGTGTTAATGGCAACTCCCCCACTACTGGCACGATGCGGGGTAATTCGTCTTCTGACTCAAAGCGATAAAAGGGTAAAATGGGGGCGGGACGCTGGGAAACTACAGTAAAATCAACTAATAACTGTTCGATTTTGTTCCTAGCTGTGGGGGTGTGGGCAAATTTTAAACCCTTGGCAATTAGACGCGATCGCTCTTGCAAATCTGTATACTGCCGTGCTAACTTCCAAGCTTGATAGGCAACAGCATCACCAGGATGGGCAGAAAAACCCGTTGGTAAAGTCCGCAAGCGGGAGAAATCCTTAATTGCTTTTGCAACTTCCCGCGCTTCATCCATATCGAGTTTGTGGGTAAAGGTGAGTTCAGCCGCAGCGGCCCGTTCTTCGTGGGTCAGCGAGCGTAATTCGTATAAAATATCGCTACCACGTGTACCGTAGTGCGATCGCGTAGCTTCCGAAGCACCACCTTTTTCTAAAGAATGATAAACTTGGGAACCAACAACCACCTGGTTTTGTTGAATTGGTTCAAATCCAGTTTCCTCAAAAATCTGCTGAGGATTGTAACCGGCTTTTTGCAAGGAGGCGATCGCCGCTCCCCACTCTACCCAGTTACCTTGTTTTTGTCTGAGCTTTCGCAGCAACTCCTTTACTACATCTTCATTCACAGCATTTTCAGGATTTTGAGCATTAGAAGGTAAATTAGTCATAATTCGGGAGTGGGAGCCTAAAATAGGAAAGTTTGTTTAAATGTGACTGAGCAACGCTAACTAGGATATCTGAAATTTCACCCTCCCCCAGTTTATCGTTTCTTTGACACTCCCCACGCCTAAAGGCGGGGGATTCCGTGCTTCACTGACGTTCCTTCTCACCGTTGTATTAATGGTCTTACACATACTATACTAGTGTCGAAATATTCTTCACTTTTGACCGTTCACAGATGACCGATAATGAATCGAGAAATCCGCGATATTTTTGACCGTATTGCTCCAGTTTATGACCAGTTAAATAATTGGTTGAGTCTGGGACAACATCGGATCTGGAAGGAAATGACAATCAAATGGAGTGGAGCTAAACCAGGAGATACTTGTCTAGATATATGTTGCGGTAGTGGTGATTTAGCCTTCGGTTTAGCCAGATATGTCGGAAACCAGGGACAGGTGTATGGTGTGGATTTCTCAGCCAATCTACTAGCAGCTGCTCAAAAACGCGCCCAAAGCCTGCACCCCCTACCCAATATTTCTTGGATAGAAGCTGATGCACTCAGTTTACCTTTCGAGGATGGCCAATTCGATGCGGCCACTATGGGCTATGGTTTAAGAAATGTTACAGATATTGGGCGCAGTCTTCAAGAATTACACCGCGTTCTCAAGCCTGGCGCAGTAGGGGCAATTTTAGACTTTCACCGTCCCAGAAATCAGCAGATGCGAGCTTTTCAGCAATGGTATTTAAGTAGTATAGTTGTACCCATGGCTGAAAAAATGGGTTTAAAACAAGAATATGCTTATATCAGTCCCAGCTTAGATCGTTTCCCCACTGGGGAGGAGCAAGTCGAGTTAGCCCGTCAAGTTGGTTTTACTTCGGTTACACACTATCCCATTGCCAACGATATGATGGGAGTATTGGTAGTCAGTAAATGATTTACCACTTGTGGTTTATCAAGCCTAATTCTCTTAATTTTTACCTTGGATTGGTCTCACCTTTGGTTTTATTTATTACCCCCGCTCCTGGGTGGCACTATTGGCTATTTCACTAACGATCTAGCCATAAAAATGTTGTTTCGCCCCTACCGAGCCATTTACATAGCGGGGCGAAAATTACCATTTACTCCCGGATTGATTCCCAGCAATCAGGAACGTCTGGCTCAAAAAATTTCTAATACAATTATGGGGTCATTGCTGACACCAACAGAATTGCAAAATCTGGCGCGAAGGTTGTTACAAACAGAACGCGTACAGTCAGCCATTTTGTGGTTATTGCAGTTGGCAATTACACAAATTAAAGAGGAAAAAAACGATAAAAGTGCCACAATAGTCGCAGGAATTTTGCGTGATTTGTTAGGAGAATCATTACCTCGGTTACTCAAAGTTTTGGCAAGGCGAGAAGATTTTTTAGAGGCACAGATTAATCAAATCTTTGACCAAGTATTGCTGGAATTACAACTGAGTGAAGAACAATCAACAAGGCTAGCTGATTGGTTACTACAGGTAGTTTTACCCCCAGATGTATTGCGACAGGTAATTATTGATTTTTTGACTGACCGCACTATTCAAACTATTGATGAAAGCTTTCGAGAAAAGACGAGTGGTACTTATTGGGTAGTAGCAAATTTATTTGGTTTACGTAATACTCTCACGAGACTGAGAACTTTTTGCTTAGATGAAAAAGATGCTACCAATGCTCGTTTAGAGGAATTGATTCAAGTTTTGCAAATGCGCGATCGCCTGAAAAAAGTCTTGCAAGATTTATCATTACAAAACTTACCCATAGGGACAGTGCGCCAACTCCGAAGGACTACAAGGGAAAGTGTGCGTCATTATATCCAGTCGAGTGGGAGCGATTTACTTCAAGGATTGACTGATTCTGTTAACTGGGAGAACATAGCCAAATTATTACTTAATCGTCTGAGCAATTCACAGGTAGTCGGTTCTTCTTTGGAAGTTGTCAGTCAAGAGTTGGCGAAAATTTTAGAAAGATATTTGGAAAAAGATTTAGAAAAAATTGTAGCGCAGGTAATTCCAATATTATCGATAGATAAAGTAATCATTGACCGTGTGAAAGCAACTTCACCTGCTGATTTAGAAGCTGCAATTGAGGGAATCGTCAAAAATGAACTACAGGCAATTGTAACTTTAGGTGGTGTTTTGGGTTTTGTGATTGGTTTATTGCAAGTAGGATTTTTAATCTTGACCCAGGGTTAGTTGTTCTCGCCATGATTAACTTTAGATTCACCCATTGTTACTAACCTTTAACTTAGGATAAGCAATGCGCTTATGGTGAAATTGCTGCCAAACATCTACAAATATACGGCTGATTTCTGACATTTCTTGCCTTGTCAGTCCTGAATCTACCATTTGATTGTCTTGCCATTTGGCACGGAGAACATTATTCAGCATGGTTAAGGCTTGTTCTGGAGTTGCATCTTTGAGCGATCGCAGGGCCGCTTCACAAGAGTCGGCTAACATGACTATCCCAGTTTCCCGTGATTGGGGAATCGGTCCGTCATAGCGAAAATCTGCCTCATCTACTATTAAGCCGGGGTCTTCCCGGGACATTTCTAGTGCTTGGTGATAAAAATAGGCAATCAATATTGTTCCTTGATGCTCAGGGATGAAAGCTTGAATCGCCGTGGGTAAAAGGTGTCTTTGGGCCATCACCAACCCCTCACTCACGTGCTTTTTGATAATTGCTGCACTCTTCCAAGGATCTTGAATCTCTTCATGTTTATTAGGCCCCCCCATTTGATTTTCAATAAACCCCAGAGGATCGTGCATTTTACCGATATCGTGATACAGAGTTCCAGCCCTTACTAGTTCTACATTACATCCGAGCTTTTTGGCAGCAGCCTCAGCCAGAGTAGCTACAAACAGGGTATGCTGAAAGGTTCCAGGGGTTTCAGTAGCCAGTCGTTTTAATAAGGGGCGATTGGGATTGGCTAGTTCAGCTAATCGAATGGGGGTAACTAAATCAAATACTTTTTCTAGATAAGGACTTAAGCCCAAGGCCACAATACTCCAGGCTAAACCAGATAATGCAAATAATCCTGCTCCCTGAAGTACGCCATACCAACCTGCGCCAAATACCGCACCGATGAGGAGCTTCATGATCAGGTACATACCCCCTTGAGTCAGGGCGATCGCTACACCCAATAATGCCAATTCTTCACGCGATCGCAATTTTTGCGCCATGGTACTGCCCAATATTCCCGCCGCTCCACCAGCTAACAGCGAAATTATGCTGATTTCCACTGTCATTGGTAGAATTAGCAACAGCAGTACCACAACAGTAGCAGCTAAAATAGGTGCATAAAAGCTACCCAACAGTAAACCCACGCCGCTCCACGTGGTATATGGTAAGCCAAGGGCGATTACTGCAGGGGTAGTGAGGGTAAGTAGCAGTACTAATAGGTAATCGCGCTGCCGCAATTTACACTTGATTTTTTTCCCTACCACAACAAAAATGCCAATTGCTGCTGTGTTCATACTGGCTAATTTCATCAATTCTCGCCAGTTATTCTCCCGGCGAATTAATTGATAATGCTCCAGGACATCAAAGTGCCATTGAGTAATATCTTCTCCTTTGGTAACAATCAGATATCCTTGCTCTACCTTCACTATTACAGGTGATACTCTATCTGATGCTTGCTGTATTTGTTGTTTGGTTTGTTCCTCATCAGTCTTGAGATTCGGTTGCAGCACGGCTAATAAGAAGTTAGTTACCAAGGGTTCGGCATTTTTTGGCACAACTTCCTGGATGTTGAGCTTCACCGCATTTTCTAGAATACTTGAAGGTAATCCTGGGGAAATCCCTTGAGCCAGAATTCTGTCAGCGCTCTGGCGAATTCCTGCCTGTGCTTGCTGCCATTCGTTATCTGATAATTGCAGCAGGGTGGTTTCAGTGTAAACTTTCTGGGGATTGGCTAACTGTTGCTGTAACAGTTGGATTCTGGCTTGGCTATATTTTTGCCGCACTTGGGAGGTTTGCAATATGAGTGAATCTAAATTTTTGGCTGAAGTTGTAGCACGATAAGCTTTGAGTTCTGCTACTGCTTGAGCCAACTCCCTGTTCTGGGCAAGATTAACGGGTTTTTCATTACCAGGATACACAAACAGGGGTAGATTACCTGAACTGACCAGAGGTGAACCAGTAGATGATGGGAATAAGGGCAGTTTTTCTGCTATGGTGCTTCTGTGTCTATTTTCGGGGTTACTTCTGTTTGGGTTCACTGACAAGCTTGACTGGTTTGGGCTATTATTTCCTAAACTTGCCAGTAGGGTTTTCCATTCTGCAATAGAACAGGAACGAAGATAATGCTGGGTAGGAATAGAAACAACTGTTGTATCAAAAAAGGGAAAAACTCCAGCTGCTGTGCGAATTTTCTGGCCTTGCTCCAGAAGTTTGTGTAAATTCTTGTTGATTCTTTCAGTATTTTGGACATCGACCATCAACACTGGGATGGAACCTTTACTGGCGGCTTGGCGTTTGGCTTGTGTTTGTCCTTTATCCTCAATCCTAGCAGTATAGGGTGCTTTGATGGTTTCCGGTGCTGGAGTACCTACTGTCAGTTGCGGTTGATTGTATAGTTTATGCCCCATAACCCCAGTCAGAGATAGGACAGCGATGGCCAGAACAACAGAGGAACGCTGAGAATGCAACCAGCCTGGATATAGTGCGTCAATACCCCGTCGAGTTCTGACCGTTTTTGCCATTGTTCTGAGTGCTATTTCTGGTTTTTGGTGTTCGCTGTTGTCAAAATATTGAGAAAATCTCTGCTTGTTCATAATCTCCGGCTGCTTACTTTGATAAATCAAAACAAGACAATCCTCAAAGAACCCCTAGCTTTTGTGGATGCGATCGCGCTTTGCCCATTGCCAAAGCTCATCGGAACATGGGTAATGCTATCTGCTTGAAGCCAATTACACAGCATAGCCACCTACATCAGGTTATTTTTAGAGAGGACAAAAATACTAAATTTTCTACTTATTAACTGGTATTTGGCAATTAAAGACGGAACTGTAACCATTATCTTAACGGGACTGAATAACCCGAGGAGATGCAAAGACGCAAAGCGCGGTCTGTTCTTCATGTCTCACACATCCCTCCCCTGGATACTCATTGAAATGTAGATCGGGATCATACACTCCTGACCATACAGCAACCAGTACATCAGCTAATTCTAGCACTAGACTCTTAGAATTATCAGGGGATAACAAACCATGCCATTTTACAGGAATACCCACGGTACTATTGTAAGCCCCTGATAATGCACCAGTAATTATACTGATGGTTTGCAAATGTAAATTTCCAGTTTCTCCCTCCCTACTATTATCCTTGTGAGTAGCTCGCAAAACTGCCAACTGCAGGTCTTCTAAGGTGCTGAGAAAGCAGTAAAACGCCATCACAATAGCATGAATCCCATCGTCTTCTCTACTAAATTCGGCTTGTACTGTTTCTAACCCAACTCCTTGCTCTAATAAATTATTCAGTTTTATTAATTTATCTGGTAACAGCGTGGATGTGTCGCCAATAAAACTGATGATTTCGGGTATTAGGGTTTGAGGATGAAGTTCTTCGGTGAGGGATTTGGCGATGGTGTATCCTACTGCTAATGTGCCATCCCTGACAACTGGTTCATCACCCCATATTGGCAACATCTCCAGCAAGTTTTGTCGTAGGTGGGGGCTGTGATCATGAAAAAAAAGTGCCACTGGTAATGTGGCAATTATAGCTCTGAGGAAAAGGCTATCAGTGCGGTTTAAATCAGGAGGTTCTGTAGGATGCTGATCTGGCCAGTTATCTAAATCTAATTTACCTAGCTCTATTAAGTTTTTAGTACCCAGAAGGACTATTTCCCTCACATCACAACTAAGATAATTCTGGGCATCCTTTGCTAAAACCTCACCTAGTAATGCTCCTAATAAAGCACCTTTAAACCGATTAATCAGTGGGTAGCGCATAATAAAAAAAATTACAATTGCCGCAGTCGCTTTCCCTCCGCATCAGCAGTACACAAGGCCGCTAGGACACTTTCAGGGGTAATTTCACATGGTTCATTATAAATCGTTTCGCCGGCACTACAAGCTTGTTGCGCCGCTAAAAATAAGCGATCGCGACTAACTCCCTCCAGTCCTAAATCAGCTAGGGTAGTTGGTAGTCCCACCGACTCACAGAAGCTAAAGACCCGATCAATCACCGCACTTGGGCGATCAGTTAAAATTAGCATTGCCAGCACCCCAAATGCCACCTTTTCACCATGCCAAAACTTCTTAGTTTCTGCAAGCACTGTAAACCCATTATGAATGGCATGGGCTGCAGCCAGTCCGCCACTTTCAAAGCCGAGTCCACTCAGTAACGTGTTCGCTTCCACCACCCGTTCCAAAGCCGGAGTAACTACGTTTTGTTCACAAGCGGTTTTTGCGTGAACCCCATATTCCAGCAAGGTTTCATAGCACAGATGGGCGAGACTAAAGGCAGTTATCGGACCCATGCGCCCGGTCATATTTTTAGCGCGTTTAATCTGACAGTCTTCTGCTTCAAACCAGGTAGCGAGGGCATCTCCCATACCTGATACCAGAAAGCGGACTGGGGCTTGGGCGATAATACTTGTATCTACTAAAACCAAGTCTGGGTTGCGGGGTAAGACCAGATAGCGTTCCCATAGGCCTTCGGGGGTGTAAATCACTGATAGGGCGCTACATGGGGCATCAGTTGAGGCAATAGTGGGGACAATGGCGACGGGAAGTTTTAAATGATGGGCGGTAGCTTTGGCTGTGTCGATGGTTTTTCCCCCTCCCACACCGACAATTAAATCTACTTGATAACTTGTAGCTGTTGATATATGTTTATCAATTTCGCCATTGCAGCATTCACCCCCAAAACCTTGGAGATATACTTCGACTTTTCCCGCGGTGAACTCTTCAATCAAGGGTTGGAATTGCCCAAAAATCACCGGATCTATGATGACAAGGGCTTTTCGACCTAAACGACTTAATTCTTCACCGAGCAACTTGATAGCATTGCTACCTTGAACATATCGGGATGGGAAAATGGCAGTAGTAATCATGGGCTACTCCTCAAAATTATTTCATATCTTCGGGTTAAATCATGCCGACACTAGGGCTACCTCATACCTATCAAATCAATCTTAAGCCTGGTTAGGTCTAGACAGTTTTACCTACCGCAAAATATGACAATTTTTTAGGAAAATTAATGTTTTTTAACTTTATTTCTTAAGTGATCCACTAGAGCCTGTAAACCCAGCAAATAACTTTGCACACCAAAACCACTGATTTGGCCGATAGACACCGGCGCAATGAAAGAATGGTGGCGAAAATCTTCCCGGCGATAAATATTACTTAAATGTACTTCCACTGTGGGTAGATTCACACCAGCGATCGCATCCCGCAAAGCCACACTGGTATGGGTATAAGCCCCCGCATTAATCAAAATTCCCTGATGTTTTCCTAAAGCCCCATGAATCCGATCTACCAAAACCCCTTCATGATTTGACTGCACAGGAATCACTTCCGCTTGTAACTTCAAAGCTTCCTCTTCTAACAAGCGGTTAATATCAGCCAGAGTCAAGGAACCATAAATTCCTGGTTCTCGCTGTCCTAGTAAATTTAAATTGGGCCCGTGCAGTACTAAAATACTAATAATTTGCGAATACGAGTTCAATTTTTTCAGGTATTAACGACGACGCGAGCGCTCATTGACAGGAATCGGAATTAGTTCCGGTTCTGGCTCTGGCTCTGGGCTTAATAAACCTTCAATGAGCTTGCGTGCCAACGCTTTCAGCTTTTCTAGCACTTGATTTATATAGTCCATTGAACTGACTGCTCCTGAGATACTACCTCAATATTTTGACTAACGGCTACGCATAACTCGCGTATTTTCGCACCTCTAGATTGAGAACAGGCTGACAGCAACCGAGCCTTCCTGGAAGTCAACTACTTCTAGAATTGGCTTTTGTCATCAACCCTACCTTTTAGAGTATCACATTACGACCTTTGAAACCTCCGGCTGCAAAGTCACGGGGAACAGGGAACACCGAAGGATTGGGGAACACGGTATGGCTAACGCCACGCTACCGCTATCGACTTCGCTCACCGACCGCACAAAAAACAATAAAATCCAGTCACCTTTCCCTGATAAAGGGAAAGGTGAGGGAGGGGTCAAACAATAGTTGATAGACTAATCATGACTTACTAAACATCCTCTAAGCTTCTGGATCATTTTTTTTAGTGCGAGTCTGGGATGATTTAGCAGTTGACTTGGTGCGAGATGTTGTAGATTTAGTCGTCTTGCGAGTAGATTTCTTGGTAGAGGCTTTGACTGCTAATAATTCTAGGGCTGTAGATAGGGTGATATCGTCTACCGAATGACCTTCTGGGATGCTGGCATTAATTTTGCCATGCTTAATATAAGGACCATAGGGGCCCTCATAAATATTTACTGGCGTACCTTCATCGGGGTGCATACCCAATTCCCGTAAAGCTGTCTTGGAATTGTTCCGGCTGGTTCCGCGCCCCTTTTTCGGTTCAGATAATAGCGTCAATGCTCTTTCCAGGGAAACTGTCAGCACATCATCACCAGCTTTGAGGGAGCGATAATCTTTTCCCTCCTTACCCTGGTCGTGAACAACATAAGGACCAAAGCGCCCCAAACTGGCTTTAATTTTACTACCTGTGACTGGATGAACTCCCAATGTCCGGGGTAGAGACAACAGACCCACAGCCATCTCTAAAGAGAGATTTTCCGGTGTGACACCTTTGGGTAAAGAAACTTGTTTGGGTTTGGGATTTTCCTCAGTTTTATCACCCAACTGCACATAGGGACCATAGGCACCAATTTTGAGATACATGGGTTCACCAGTTTCAGGATGGCGACCCACCTGGTCAGGCCCTGCGGTTTTTTGTCGCAGCAGTATTTCTACCTGTTTGGGGTCAAGGTCAGATGGTGTCAGGTCTTTGGGAATGGAAGCAGTAACCACAGTGCCATCATTCTCCATTTCGATGTAGGGGCCATATTTTCCAATACGGACTTTAGCCTCTAAATTTTCTAATACTATGGTTCTGGCAAGAGTGGCATCAATTTGATGTTCTTGTTCTTTGACTAGAGTGTCTAAACCTTTGTCTCCTAGATAAAATTGTCGTAAATAAGGTAACCAATTAGCCTCCCCTGTAGCAATGTCATCTAGAGTTTGTTCCATCTTGGAGGTGAAACTGGGGTCTACAATATCCGGGAAATACTTTTCTAGAAGATTTGTGACGGCGAAGGCCGTGAAAGTAGGAATTAAGGCATTACTCACTAATTGGGCATAACCCTTATCGATGATTGTACCGATGATACTCGCGTAAGTACTAGGGCGGCCAATACCTTCACTTTCTAGAGTTTTCACTAGGGTGGCTTCGGTATATCTAGCTGGGGGTTGGGTTTCGTGACCCACGGCTTCTAGGTCGGTACAATTGGGATGATCCCCCACTTTCAAACTGGGTAAAATTACTTCTTGATCTTCCAAGGCGGCCTCTGGGTCATCGGAACCTTCTACATAAGCACGCAAGAATCCAGGAAAATCAATCCGCTTACCAGCAGAACGAAAGCCAGCATCTTCAACTTGCAACTGTACAGTAATTTGGGTTTGGCGACAGTCAGCCATTTGACTAGCGACGGTACGCTTCCAAATTAAGTCATAAACAGCCAGTTCCCGACTGCTTAAACCAGTTTCTTGGGGAGTACGGAAAGTGCTCCCAGCGGGGCGAATGGCTTCGTGGGCTTCTTGTGCGCCTTTAGATTTGGTGGTGTATTGCCGGGGTTGGGGACTGAGGTAGTTTTTACCGTAAAGTTGTTCTACACAGGTACGAGCGGCGGTGATTGCCTGATCAGACAAATGTACTGAATCTGTCCGCATATAGGTAATATACCCTTGCTCATACAAATTCTGGGCAATCCGCATGGTGTCTCTGGCTGAGAGACGCAGTTTACGGTTTGATTCTTGTTGGAGTGTGGAAGTGGTAAAGGGAGGCGCTGGTTTACGCGTTACGCCTCGTTCATCGATGTTGTTGACATTCCAGGTTTTGCCCGTCAGCCTTTGTTTGAGGGCGATCGCTTGGGCTTCGTTGAGTAACAAGACATTGCGCCCGGAGGTAATTTGTCCGGTGGCTGGGTCAAAATCACTACCAGTGGCTACTTTTGTTCCTCCCAGTGTCACTAACACAGCGCCAAAGGCGGTTTTTTCCTGCACTAAGTTAGCTTTTAAATCCCAATATGTACCTTCATGGAAGGCTCGCCGTTGGCGCTCCTTGGTGACTAAAAGTCTCACAGCTACTGACTGTACTCTTCCTGCGGATAATCCCCAGGCGATTTTTTTCCACAGCAGGGGAGACAAGGTATACCCGACTAATCGATCCAAAATCCGCCGTGTTTCTTGGGCTCGAACTAACTGCTCATCAATATTGCGGCAGTTTTTCAAAGCTTTTTTAATAGCTTCTTGGGTAATTTCGTGAAAGACCATTCGCTTAGTCGGAACTTTTGGCTTGAGCAGTTGGTATAAATGCCAACTGATGCTTTCACCTTCCCGGTCTTCGTCAGTTGCCAGAATCAGTTCATCTGCTTCTTTGAGGGCTTCTTTAAGCTGGGTGACAACTTTCTTTTTGTCTTTGGGGACTACATACACCGGTTCAAAGTCGGCTTCTACATTTACCCCCAGCTGGGCCCACGGTTCCGCTTTGACAGCGGCGGGAATTTCCGTGGCAGATTGGGGTAAGTCACGGACATGACCCATAGACGCTTCTACCCGATAGTTTTTTGGCAGGTAGTTGCGAATGGTACGAGCTTTGGTCGGAGATTCGACGATGACGAGAGTTGACATGGAAATTTCAAGAAAAAGAGTAGCTATGCTAGCTAAACAGTCAAATTGATGTGATTATGGCTACGCCACGCAAGCTATCGGTGAAATGTCAAGATAAAACGTCACGCTTAGGGCTGTGATTTAATCTATGGCTACGCCACGCAAGCTATCACACGTTAGTCCTCACCAGATGAAAATACACCAAGCTAATGGCGCGGTTCTTCCTAGAGGATGGGTTGGGAAAATGCTGGAGATGAATCACCAGCTATTTCAATCTTTAACTTATCTGAGGCAGAATTGGCGAATCTAGTTTGCAAAATCCCCATCAAGTTTCATCTGATGGTTGACGGTTGACGGTTGACGGGTGACTGTTGACGGGTGACTGTTGACGGGTGACGGGTGATGGGTCGGAAGCTTAGAGGATGTTTGTCAAGTTATGATTAGTGTATCGAATATTATTTGACCTTACCCTAACCCTCCCCTGACAAGGGGAGGGGACTGGATTTGATTGTTTTTTGTGTGTTCCCTGTTCCGGTGTTCCCTGTTCCGGTGTTCCCTAAGATAAAAATTACCTGTTTAATACTTTGCCAACATCCTCTAAGATCATGGTACTTAGTAACTAGTAAGGGATGAACGGTTTAATTCATCTTGATAAAAATGCCAATTGGGCATGAATTTATTCATTAAAGACACAAATCGCTCTCCATGATGCCTTTCTAGGAGGTGTACAATCTCATGGACAATTACATACTCTAAATATTTCTTGTCTTTTTTTGCGAGTTCAAGATTTAACCAGATGCGTTTGGCTTGTATATTGCAAGTACCCCATTTAGTTTTCATCAGTTTTACCCCCCACTGGTTGACTGTAACGCCTATGTTGTTTTCCCATTTGGCGATTAATGGGGGAATCTCCTGTTTTAATTGCTGTCGATACCAAGACATGATCACTTGTTGTCTTTGAGTTTGATTACTTCCTTCTCTGACATAAAGGTCAATATAAGTATTATTTCTGACTTCTACTTTAGGACTACCTTGATAATAGATGAGGTTAAGTAAATAGAGTTTACCTTGGAAATAATGGCTTTCACCAGATACAAATTCTGTTGTTAACTGGCGTTCTTGGGATTTAAATTTCTTTTGGTGTTTTTTAATCCAGGCTAGTTTGGAAACTGCGAATAAACGCACACTCTCATCATTAATATGTAATGGTGTAGCTATGCGCACTCTTTCATCAGGTGGATATACTGCTAGATGCAGATTTTTAATATTTTTTCTGACGACATCAATAATTAATTCACCCACGGTGATTTGATAGGTTTGCATATGATTGTGTTAAGAGGTTGTTTTATAACTTTTCAACAGGTAATTTTCATCTTAGGGAACAGGGAACAGGGAATAGGGAACAGACAAAAAACAATAAAATCCAGTCCCCTCCCATTACAAGGGGAGGGTTAGGGAGGGGTCAAATAATATTCGATACACTAATCATGACTTGACAAACATCCTCTAAGGGAGCAGGGAACAGACAATAAAATCCAGTCCCCTCCCATTACAAGGGGAGGGTTAGGGAGGGGTCAAATAATTTCCCCACAATGGATGACAGGGGAAGAATTTTTGAGAAAACCTTACAGAAATATCGAAAATATCCAACCGTAACAATAGAATAAACTCAGATGCTTCCTTAATGTCTAATCGTCAAAACCTATATATCTCATGGATTTTTCTAATCTGACATCCCAGTTAAATGCTGGAACGATTTTGCCGGAGGGGATTGTAATTGTCACTCTCTTAGGGGTTTTGATTGTTGATTTGATTTTGGGACGTAGCTCCTCACGCTGGATTGGATATGTGGCGATCGCGGGTTTAGTGGCCGCGGTTGGCGCTCTCTATCTTCAATGGGATGCTACTAATCCCATTTCCTTTACCGGGAGCTTTATTGGTGATGACCTGAGTATTGTTTTTCGCGGTATTATTGCCTTGTCTGCTGCGGTAACTATATTGATGTCAATTCGCTACATTGAGCAAAGTGGTACTGCTTTAGCAGAATTTATTGCTATTTTGCTCACTGCTACCGTGGGAGGGATGTTTTTATCGGGTGCTAGTGAGTTGGTGATGATTTTCATCTCACTGGAAACCCTCAGTATTTCTTCATACTTACTCACAGGTTATACTAAGCGTGATCCCCGCTCTAACGAAGCTGCGCTGAAATACCTGTTGATTGGAGCCTCCAGTACAGCAATATTTTTATACGGTGTTTCCCTGCTGTATGGTCTATCAGGTGGACAAACAGAATTAGGGGCGATCGCTAGTGGTATTGCTGCGGCAAAAGTTGGTCAGTCTTTAGGTTTGGTAATTGCCCTAATTTTCGTGATTGCCGGTATCGGCTTTAAAATCTCCGCCGCACCCTTTCACCAGTGGACCCCAGACGTTTACGAAGGCGCTCCCACCCCGGTGATTGCTTTTTTATCGGTGGGTTCCAAAGCCGCTGGGTTTGCCCTGGCCATTCGCTTGCTGACAACAGTCTTCCCCCTAGTTGCGGAGGAATGGAGATTTATTTTCACTGCCCTTGCAGTTCTAAGTATGGTATTGGGTAACGTAGTCGCCCTCGCCCAAACTAGCATGAAGCGGATGTTAGCTTATTCATCCATTGCTCAAGCTGGATTTGTGATGATTGGCATGATTGCGGGAACTCAGGCGGGATACGCCAGCATGGTATTTTACCTCATGGTATATTTGTTCATGAACCTGTGCGGTTTTACCTGCGTGATTCTCTTCTCCCTACGGACAGGAACAGACCAAATTACCGAATACTCTGGATTGTATCAAAAAGACCCACTGCTTACACTCAGTTTGAGTATATCTCTACTTTCCTTGGGTGGGATTCCGCCATTAGCCGGGTTTTTTGGGAAGATTTACCTGTTCTGGGCTGGTTGGCAAGCTGGACTTTACTGGTTAGTTTTACTGGGCTTAGTTACTAGTGTTGTCTCCATCTATTACTACATTCGCGTGGTAAAAATGATGGTAGTCAAAGAACCCCAAGAAATGTCAGAGGTAGTCAAAAATTATCCAGCAGTACAGTGGAACTTACCAGGATTTAGACCTTTGCAAGTGGGACTAATAGTAACTTTAATTGCTACTTCCATCGCGGGGATTTTGTCCAATCCACTATTTACATTGGCTAACAATTCTATCTCTAATACTGCAATGCTACAAGCAACAGCGGTGGAGAAAAACCAGGTCAGTATAATCTCAACACCAGAACTAGAAGAGTTGTAGATTGGATGTTGCAACTTTAGGGGGTGCAAGACACTAGCACCCCTGCTGAATTATGTTAAATTTGTTTCAAAGCCATCATTAGGGCCACAGTACTTTTGGATATTGCTTAAATGTCTATGACTACGCCACAACCAGCACCCCAACCCCTCCCCAGCGGGAGTTTGACTATGCCTAGCTGGTTACGCCGCCCTATTGGCAGGGCTAGTGAGCTTTCTACTGTACAACGGATTATTAAGCAACGCCAAATTCATACAATTTGTGAAGAGGGACGATGCCCCAACCGAGGAGAATGCTATGGTCAAAAAACTGCCACTTTCTTACTATTAGGGCCTGTTTGCACACGCTCTTGTGCTTTTTGTCAAGTAGATAAGGGTCATGCCCCCATGCCGATTGACTTAGAGGAACCGCAAAAAGTAGCTGAAGCTGTGCAACTGTTGGGATTACGTTATGTGGTTCTGACTTCTGTAGCCCGTGATGATTTACCAGACCAGGGGGCGGGGCATTTTGTCAAGACAATAGATAATATTCGCCTGTTAAATCCACAAACTCAAATCGAAGTGCTAACACCAGATTTTTGGGGCGGCGCTGGTGCGGGAGAATCAGGACAACGAGCAAGAATAGCCACAATTGTCACCGCTAAACCGACTTGTTTTAATCACAATGTGGAGACGGTACGGCGGTTAACAGGTCCGGTGCGTCGGGGTGCTAAGTACGATCGCTCCCTGAATGTGCTGGCTATGGTGAAAGAAATTGATCCTACTATCCCCACTAAGTCCGGTTTAATGGTGGGACACGGTGAAACCAGGGAAGAAGTTATAGAAACTATGGCGGATTTAAGGGCGGTGGGATGCGATCGCCTCACCATCGGCCAATATATGCGTCCTTCCTTAGAACATTTGCCAGTGCAAAAATACTGGACACCAGAAGAATTTGATACACTATCAGGGGTAGCACGGGAAATGGGATTTAACCACGTCCGTTGTGGTCCTTTGGTGCGTAGCTCTTACCATGCTGGTGAGGAAGGTTGACACAAATATTTTTAAAGGATTTTGGTTTTTTGGTACAGCTGTTTGGTATTTCTGAATAAAGTCAAAAAAGAAGGAGAACGACTGATGGCTAAAGTTCAAAATTCCCCCGTTGCAGCAACAGGTGCTAAACCCCCCTACACCTTCCGTGCTGCCTGGGCATTGCTGTTATTAGCTGTTAACTTCTTAGTTGCAGCTTATTATTTCCACATCATTGAATAATTAGAAGTGGACGGTGCTGCTTAAATCGTACCTTTAAATAAACCTTTGGGGCGAATGAGCAGCACCAAAATCATCATTAACAGTGCTATACCTTGTTTATACTGTGAACCGATCCACAAGCTACTCACTTCTTGAGCGATACCAATAATAAACGCGGCGGCGATCGCACCGTAGGGGTTACCAATACCACCTAAAATTACGGAAGCGAATAAGGGCAAAATCAAAAACCAGCCCATATTGGGACGTACTGCTGTAATCAATCCGTACATACTGCCACCCAAAGAGGTGAATATCCCCGCAATAATCCAAGTCCACAGGATGACCTGCTCGACATTAATCCCAGAAACCCTAGCTAAGTCTAAATCATCAGCAACTGCACGCATGGCTTTACCAATTTTGGTATTTTGCAGCAGGTAGTGCAAGGCGAAAATTGCCACCACGGCTAACCCCAATACCAGCAATTGATTTTGGGGTATCCTGATGCCAAAAACATTCAAAGCAGTTGTAACGGGTAAATTGTAATTTTGGTTCTGACCGCCCCAGAAAAAGATAATGCCATTACGTAAGAATAAAGCCAGTCCAATGGAAATAATAATTAAGGTAGTGGATGTGGCACGAATAGAGCGCATTCTTGCCCATAACAACTTTTCTGAGAGTAGCATTGCTGCTACTGTTCCCGTGGTCGCCAGAATCATGGATAGCCAAATATTGATACCACTGGTATTGAGTAACAGGGTCAAATAGGCAGAGAGAGTGAGAAAATCACCGTGAGCAAAATTAGACAACCGTAAAATACCATAGGTTAGGGTCAGTCCCACTGCGGCCAGAGCAATAATGCTGCCTACAGCTATACCATTAACAATTAGTTGAGCAAGTATATCCATAAGTTTGATGTTTTCGGTGGTTGTTCAACCCATATACACATCCCCTAGAATAGAATTAATTGGGTGCTATAGGGTTGAGAGTAGATTTCAAAATCATGTTGACAGAAAAGTTTGACCAGTTAAAAGTTTTATTTGGCGAAATGCAACAGGCTTTGATTGCCTACTCCGGAGGGATTGATAGCACTTTGGTGGCCAAGATTGCTTATGATGTATTGGGCGATCGCGCTTTGGCTGTCACAGCTGTTTCTCCTTCCCTGTTACCAGAAGAACTAGAAGATGCGAAAATTCAAGCCGCAACTATAGGGATTCCCCATAGAATAGTCCAAACTCATGAAATGGACAATCCCAATTACACTTCTAACCCCGTCAACCGTTGTTATTTTTGCAAAAGTGAATTGCATGATACCCTCAAACCCCTAGCTATGCAGTTAGGTTATCCCTATGTAGTAGATGGGGTGAATGCTGATGACTTACACGACTATCGCCCAGGAATTCAAGCGGCTAAAGAAAGAGGTGCGCGATCGCCTTTAGCAGAGGTCGGTGTCAGCAAGGCCGAAGTCCGTCAACTTTCACAACAACTCGGTTTACCCTGGTGGGATAAACCCGCTCAACCTTGTCTAAGTTCTCGGTTTCCCTACGGTGAAGAGATTACCATAGCCAAGTTACAAAGAGTAGGTAGGGCAGAAATTTATCTGCGAAAACTGGGTTGGGAGAATTTGCGCGTGCGTTCTGAAGGTGATACCGCCAGAATTGAATTATTACCAGCAAATATCAAAGATTTTATCTTGACTACCGATTTACAGTCTCTAGTTGCTGCATTTCAGGAGTTGGGATTTATCTATGTCACCCTAGATTTAGAAGGTTATCGCAGTGGTAAGTTAAATCAACATCTCCCCCTCTAGATTTGTGTTCATCTGTGGACAAATTTTCTCAGTAACTAAAACATGATGCAAAAAAATGTCAGTAATAGCCACCCCAGGAATCACTGACAGCTAGAAGCGGTGGAAGATTGTCGGCATTTATTTATTTATTTAAAGCCTTTTTCAGGCTAATGAAGTACACATCAATTGCCTATTCCCTGTTCCCTGTTCCCTGAAACTAAACAACTTTGTACCTCACGAGCATGGGAAATGCTGTATTTATTTACTTTGTTATTAATTATACATTAATTAAACTAAAGATTATTTGCCAAAATGCCTGAATTTAATTAATTTTCGAGATTATCCTGTTATATATTCCTAGAAGCAGAAGTTAGATTATAGGTCCAGCAATTACACATATCAAGCAACTGTCCATGTTTAGACAACCTGCTTTTGGCATCGCTTTAAGTACGCTTGTCCTTGCGAGTGGATTAATCAATACCTCCATAACGTCTCACGGTTCTACGGAGTCAACTAATCGTAGTCAACCTTTGTTAATTCCTCCAAGTCAGGCTGCAATCTTAACTACTACTACTAGTATTCAAACCAATGCACTAGAGAAATCAGTTTTTGAGAAAATTAACCAATATCGAGTGTCTCAGAATCTGCCAAAGTTGAGACTAAATACAGATATTACTGAACAGGCGAGGATTCATAGCCAAGACATGGCTAATGGTAAAGTCCCGTTTAGCCATGAGGGATTTAAACAGCGTGTCAGTACCATTCCCCTGAGACATAATGGTGCCTCAGAGAATCTAGCGCTGAATAAAGGATATAGCAATCCAGCCAGTGAAGCCATTACTGGGTGGTTGAAAAGTCCGGGACATTTGCAGAATATCCATGGGGATTACGACCTCACGGGGATTGGTGTTGCTACCAACAAGGAAGGGGAAGTTTACCTCACTCAAATTTTTATTCGCAGTAAATAGATTGATTTACACCGATTTTGGCATCATAATTAATGTAGTGTCTGATAGTTTTTTTCTCAAAGACACTACATTTATATTTGGGTAGTTCATGACATTACAAGATTTTCAAATCAGTGATAGCCTACGCGGCGCGGCCATAGGTGACTTGACTGAGGCTGCTTTGGCTGAGTATTTAAAATCCGAGGCGATCGCTGTGGATACTGAAACCATGGGACTATTACCACAGCGCGATCGCCTCTGTCTAGTTCAGCTATGTAATCTTCAGGGACAAGTAACGGTAATTGGTATCACCAAAGGCCAAACCGAAGCCCCAAATTTAAAGATACTTTTGGAGGCGGTGAACGTGGTGAAAGTTTTCCACTTCGCCCGCTTTGATATTGCGGCTTTGCGTTATCATCTGGGGATTCGAGTTCAACCTGTGTTTTGTACCAAAATTGCCAGTAAGCTAGCTCGTACTTACACCAATCGTCATGGACTCAAAGATGTAGTCCAAGAGTTAGAACACATAGAATTAGATAAAAGCTCTCAGAGTTCTGATTGGGGTAACGCTGCTAATTTATCAGAGGCTCAACTCAATTATGCTGCTAATGATGTCCGCTACCTACTCAGTGTACAGCAAAAACTTACAGCGATGCTCAAACGGGAAGAACGTTGGGAAATTGCTCAAGAATGCTTTCAAGTTTTACCGACCCTTGTCAGCTTAGATTTATTGCAATTTAAAGATGTATTTGAACATTGATTTACTTAATAATTGCTTGCTGTAAGAGGTTATTTGGAAAGTATTAAACAGGTAATTTTTATATTAGGGAACACCGGAACAGGGAACACACCGAAGGATTCGGAACGATTGGGAAGGATTGGGGAACATACAAAAAACAATAAAATCCAGTCCCCTCCCCTTATAAGGACAAGACAAGGTGGACAAGGTGGACAAGGTGACCAGGGAGAAAAACAGTACAAAGTCTGTATTCTTAGTAAGAAAAATAGCCCCTTAAAAGACCATTGTCCGTATAAAATCTTCC
>NZ_JAQMTM010000164.1:0-9887 GCF_028331085.1 Anabaena sp. CS-542/02 | reverse complement strand
TCCCTGTTCCCTGTTCCCTGTTCCCTGTTCCCGATTCCCTGTTCCCTGTTCCCTGTTCCCTGTTCCCTGTTCCCTAAGATGTTTTAAAAGTTATCAAACAACCTCTAAATTCACATTGACAAGATGATAGTTTTCTGCAATGATTAAACACGAGATTATACAGGTTTTCCTGGTTAAGGTTTCTCAGCACTGCATAAATCCGGAAATTTAGACCTTTTAGCACATATAGCCTTTTTCAGGCTAATGAAGTACACATCAATTGCCTATTCCTTGTACCCTATTCCCTGTTCCCTGTTCCCTGTTCCCTGTTCCCTGTTGCCTGAAACTAAACAACTTTGTACCTCACGAGCATGGGAAATGCTATATATTGTACTTTACACTACTTCATTTGAGATGAAATTAGGATAAAACTAAGGAAGATTTGCAGTGACACCATCATTAAAGTTTGCGGATCATCTAGGAATTTAAGGCAGCTGTATAGGCGTATAACAATTTATATAGAACCAATTAGACCGCTGAGTTTACTTAAGCAAACCGTTGATTACCTTCACATCATCTGGCCATTTAGGCTGTCCCTGGCATAGCACAATTGGAATAAAAATATGGCAGCAAACAAACAACGCCTCTTACTCATCAAACCCCGAGGGCGCTGGCGGATCATTGTGGCGGCTTGTATCAGTTTAGCCACTGGATTAGTAATTTACAGCTTTTCACAAAATCGACTTAGCCAGGAAGTGACAACTTCTGGGGAAAATTTACCCCAGGCTGCTCCTGTAAAACAGGCGGTAACAGCTTTGGGACGTTTGCAACCTGAAGGGGAAGTAATTAATTTATCTGCACCCAATTCAGTCAACGGTGTGCGGGTAGGAAAAACTTTAGTTAGGGAAGGAGAAGCAGTCAAGGCCGGTCAAGTATTGGCATATCTAGAAAGTCATCAGCGTTCCACTGCGGCACTGCAACAGGCTTTAGACCAACTAGAAATTGCTAAAGCTAAACTAGCACAAGTCCAGTCTGGCGCTAAACCCGGAGATATTGCCGCCCAAAAAGCTGCGATCGCAGGTTTAGAGTCCCAATTAAAAGGGGACATTGCGGCTCAAAAGGCCACCATCAACCGCATCCAGGCCCAAGTAAACAACGCCCAAACCGAAAATAATCGATATCAGCAGTTATACCAAGAGGGTGCTGTCCCCGCTACGGTAGCAGATACGAAAGCTTTGCAACTCCAGACCCTACAAGAGCAGCTCAAAGAAGCCAAAGCCAACCTGAATAGAACCGAAAATACTCTCCAAGACCAACTCAAAGAAGCCAAAGCCAGACTTAACAGTTTAACAGAAGTACGTACTGTTGATGTACAATTGGCACAAGCTGAAGTTAATAGTGCTGTAACTGCCATCAAACAAGCCAAAGCAGACCAAGAATTAACTTACCTGAAATCTCCCATAGATGGTAAAGTTCTGAAAATTCACGCCAAAACCGGAGAAGCCATTAGCAGCACTGGATTTGGTGAGATAGGCAAGATATCTCAAATGTATGTAATTGCAGAAGTGTATCAAACTGATATTCAAAAAGTAAATTTAGGTCAAACAGCTACCATTACCAGTAACGCATTTCCCGGTAAAATACAGGGAACAGTCAACGAAATCGGTTGGCAAGTTGACAGACAACGTATCTTCAGTCTTAATCCCGCAGCAGATACAGACCGCAGAATAGTGGCAGTCAAAATTAGCATTAATGACCCCGCAGATAGTCAACGGGTAGAGCGTTTAACTAACTTACAAGTGGATGTTGCCATTCAAATCTAATTACACACCTTTCGAGACTACGAAATCCAATGGTATTAAACCATGAACTTAAAAATTCCTTTAGCATGGCTACAGCTAGCCCAACAAAAAGTTAGGTTTTTAGTAGCTGTAGGTGGAATTGCTTTTATTGTGCTGCTGACATTTATCCAGCTGGGCTTTCAAGATGCGCTTTATTCTAGCGCCACCGCACTGCATCAAAATCTTCAAGGGGATTTATTTTTAGTTAGTTCCCAATATAAAGCCTTGACCGCCAGTCAAAGTTTTTCCCGTGGTCGTTTATACCAAACCTTGAGTTTTGATGGTGTAGAGTCAGTTAGCCCCATATATTTGCAATTTGCCAAATTAAAAAATCCCGCCAGTGGAGAGAAATATTCTATCTATGTAATTGGCTTTGACCCGGGAAAATCTGTATTCAATATACCAGAAGTTGCCACCAATTTAGACAAGCTCAAAATTCCCGATATCGTCCTTTTCGATCGCATTTCCCGCCCAGAATTTGGACCGATCGCCAGTAATTTTACTGCTGGAAATACTGAACAGACAATTGAAATCTTCCCCTTTGATGCTGCCATTGGTTACAGAGTCAGAGTCGGTGGATTATTTAGCTTAGGTCCTTCTTTTGGTGTTGATGGTAACTTAATTGTCAGTGATTCCACTTTTCTGAGGATCAATCCTAATACTCGCCCCGCAGACATGATTGATATTGGTGTCATTACCCTTAAACCAGGCGCAAATCCTGATGCAGTTTTGCAACAATTAATCGCCAGTTTACCTAATGATGTCCAAGTCTTTACTCGTCAAGGCTTTATTGATTTTGAGAGAGAGTATTGGTCTGTGAGGACACCCATCGGTTTTATACTCAACCTCATGCTAACTATGGCTTCTGTGGTGGGTGTTGTCATTGTCTATCAAATCCTTTACAGCAATATTGCTAATCAATTAATTGCCTACGCAACTTTGAAAGCGATTGGATATGCTAATGGATATTTACTAAATGTAGTTTTTCAGCAAGCATTAATCCTGGCTTTATTGGGTTATATCCCAGGTTTTATCCTCTCCATAGGCTTATATAGTTTTGCGATGGAAGCGACCAAGTTACCCATCATGATGACTGCGAATAATGCCATCATCGTTTTAGTTTCAGCAGTGCTCATGTGCATTACTTCAGGGTCACTTGCTATTAATAAACTTCGTTCCGCAGACCCGGCGGATATTTTCTAATTAAACCCCTTATCCGAAACAGTCATCCCTCTATGAACCTGCAAAATAAAACTCTCTTAATCACTGGTGTTGATGAATTTATCGGTTGTCGTGCGGCTGAATTAGCCATAGCCCAAGGAATGAAAGTTAGAGGACTACAAAGTTCTCCTCATGTCAACAAAACAACCCAAGATTTAGGTATTGAGATCATTGTCGGTGAGATTACAGATGCTAATATTGCTCAAAAAGTCTGTCAAGGTGTAGATATTGTTTTACATACTGCTCAAATTGCTCAAGAAGCTGGCCCAATTAAAGAATTTCGTAGCGTCAATGTTGCCGGTACCCTGAATATAGCCAAAGCTGCTAAAAATGCTGGTGTGAAAACTTTTGTCCATCTTTCTAGTGTGATGGTATACGGCTTTAATTATCCCGATGGTGTGACAGAAACTGGGACACTATCGGGGGAGAATAATTCCTACTGTCAGACCAAAATAGAAGCCGAAACCGAGCTTTTACCCCTGAATTCTCCCCCAGATTTTGGTGTAATTATTATCCGCGCTGGAGATGTTTATGGTCCAGGAAGTCCTGCTTGGGTAGTGCGACCAATTTTAATGATGCGTCAAAAATTATTCGCCTATGCTAACGATGGTCAGGGTGTAATGAATCATGTATATGTAGATAACTTGATTGATGGGATTTTTCTTGCAGTTGCAAAAGAAACCTACGGTGAAGTATTTAACATTACCGATGGTCAACAGACCTCCTGGAAAGAATATTTTCTGCGTTTAGCAGCCATGGAAGGTTTATCTGCGCCTATGTCTTTACCCAAAGATGAAATGAAGTTATTTCTTAAACTCCGCGCCCAAGGACAAAAACTTTTTCGCAAAAAGGCTGACATCCTACCAGAATCTGTAGATTTTATGACTCGTCCTTATGCTTATGCTATTGCTAAGGCTCAAACTCTATTAGATTACAAGCCAAAAATTGACCTGGAAGATGGTTTGAGGCTTACACAAGCATGGCTGCAGACCACTGATATCGAAAAGATAGGTAAATAGTTTTTGTTTCGCCATTTTACCAAACATCATACTATATGAGTAACAAGCCGAAGTTAAGTATCGGATTGCCTGTGTACAATGGCGAGAAATTTATCAAAGCAGCCCTGGATTCACTTTTGGCTCAGACCTTTGCAGATTTTGAGTTGATTATCTCAGATAATGCTTCTACAGATCAAACTGAAGCAATTTGTCGGGGTTATGCAGCGCAAGATCAACGGATTCGTTACTATCGTAATCAAATTAATCTTGGTTGTGCGCGTAACTTCAATCGTGTGTTTGATTTGTCTGTGGGTGAATACTTTAAATGGGCGGCTTATGATGATTTACACGCCCCAGACTTTCTGATCAAATGTGTGGAGGTACTTGATCATAACCCAAAGGTAATTTTGTCTCATTCTCATGTATGTTTTATCGATGAGAATGGTGATTTTCTGGAAAACTACAATATTCAACTCAAGACTGATTCACCACAACCCCATGAGCGCTTTCATCAGTTACTGAGTAAACATCTGTGCTATCAGTTATATGGAGTAATTCGCGCTAGCGGTCTCAGGAAAGTACCACCTATGGGGAGTTATGGTACTGCAGATGGCATTTTATTATTAAGGATTGGTTTGCTGGGGGAATTTTACGAAATCCCAGAATACTTATTTTTTGCTAGAAGCCATTCGGGACAGTCATTGAGTATGTTCTTTCCCAATTATCATTTGTTGAACCAAGGAAAATCTCCAGATAATCGGAGAATTTTACCTGATTTGTATGCTTATGCCCTTTGGTTTGACTCAGCTAATAAAGGCAAAATCTTATTGCCACATTGGAGAATAGTTTGGGAATATATGCGCTCTGTTTGGCTATTTCCCCTGAGTCTTGATCAGCGTCTACTTTGCCACATCAGCATTTATCAGCAGTTGCAAGGCAATGAATATCTGTTGCTTAAAGATTTACTAAAGACTCCTCAAATAGTATTTTCTTTATATAAAACAGCTAATCACTCCTAATATCAACTGCTGTCATCAATAGTCCAAAGCAAAATCACCTTTTCAGGTCAGTAACTATGTTGAAAATTACACATCTGAGTCGTTTAATCCTAGCTACTTTATTGAGTATTAGCTTTGCCAAAACAGTCAACGCTAAACCTACTGCAACATTAACAGTTGTTGTGGATGGTATTAATAACCAAAAGGGTGAGATTTGTATGGGGGTTTACTCTAGCTCTAGGGGTTTTCCCTCCAATACTGATGCAGTGGTTAAAAGCGCTTGTGTGCAGCCTAGGGGGACAAGTGTCACTCATGTTTTTTCGGGCTTGAAGCCGGGAAATTATGCAGTGGCCGTCATGGATGATCAAAATGGCGATCGCAAGCTTAATAAAGACTTTCTGGGTATACCTCAAGAAGGTTTTGGTATTTCCCAAAACCCCACCGTTTCAATTGTTACCGGTACACCCAAGTTTCATGATGCCAGCTTTTTACTAATACGAAATCAAAATACCACCATCAACATTTTGATGAAATATTCCCTGGATTCATAAGGGGGAATAGGGATGGGGGATGGGGATGAGCGCGACTCGCTATTACACAAGGCAAAAACCGCCGGAGACCACTATATAGCCTTTTTCAGGCTAATGAAGTACACATCAATTGCCTATTCCCTGTTCCCTGTTCCCTATTCCCTGTTCCCTGTTCCCTATTCCCTGTTCCCTGAAACTAAACAACTTTGTACCTCACGAGCATGGGAAATACTATATATGAAAGAGTTGACGATATTCATTACTCAGTCTCTGCTGGGTTGGCTGGCTATTCAAATGTGTTTAGCAATGGTTTTTCTATTCTACCTCAGATCATCAAAATCGCCAAATTTATCAGCCGATGAACAGTTACCCAAAACGGCGGTGATTCTTTGTCTACGGGGAGCCGATCCTTATTTGTCTAACTGTGTGGAAGCACTATTAAATCAGGATTATCCAGAGTATGATTTAAAGGTGATTATTGATAGTCAGGAAGATCCAGCTTGGCTTGTTAATGAGACTATCAAAGCACAAGGAGCCACGAACGTAGAAATCAGCCCCCTGAGGGTTATCCGACACAACTGCAGTCTTAAATGCAGTTCCCTGTTGCAAGCTGTGTCAGAATTGGATGATTCCTACAAAGCGATCGCCTTAGTAGATGCTGATACCATTGTTCACCCTCATTGGCTACGTCAACTAGTTAGTCCTCTAGCTCATCCCCAAGTGGGAGCGACCACGGGTAATCGTTGGTTTGTACCCACTGGTAAGTATTGGGGGTCTTTAGTCCGGTATATCGGTAATGTATCTACCGTTGTGCAGATGTACTTGTTCCGAGTTCCTTGGGGTGGGACTTTAGCAATTAAAACAGATGTACTACGCCAAACAGGTCTGCTAGATAAATGGGGGGAAGCTTTGGGGGAAGATTTTATGATGCACAATATCCTCAAAGAACATGGGTTGCGAGTTCAGTTTGTACCTTCTCTAATTATGCTCAATCGGGAAGAGTGCGATTTACTTGGCTTCATAGAATCTCTTAAGCGCCTGCTGTTCTACTGTAGACTTTACCATCCCTCTTGGTTAGCCATCATTGGCGATGCTGTGTCTAGTATTCTGTTTCCTTGTGTGGCAATAGTATTGTTTGTGTTATCGTTGCTAGATACACAATGGGACTTAGCGTTTTTATTGTTGACTACCTATTGCATTTATACTGTGGGATTACTCTTAATCACCCTGATTTTAGAGTTAGGAGTTAGTCAAGTAATTCGCGCTCATGGTCAACCAACTACAAAATTATCAATGGATATAGTCAGGAAAATGTTCCTTGCTATTCCTCTGACACAGTTGGTATATGGGTTAGCTTTGGTAGCTTCCCTAGGGATGTCAACAGTTAAATGGCGTGGTATTATTTATCGTGTAGAAAATCCCTGGAATATCCGATTGCTTGAATACCATCCTTATGATACACTAGATCAGCCTATTGATGGTCAGATTTCTCTTTGATGTCAATTAAGAGTGCTTTTTGACTGAGTAACAAGACCGTCACTTCCGTTGCTCTACTTCATTGCCCAAGGTCAATCACAGCTTAGGAACTAAAGATGAATGAATTAGTAATATTCCTATGCAAATGTTTAACCGTTGGCCTGGCTGTTCAAGTGTTTTTTATGTTAGTCTTCTTATGGTATCTACAGTCATACAAAAGGACTCTGTTACCAGATGAAGAATTACCTAAAACGGCAGTGATTCTCTGCCTCCGTGGTGCTGACCCGTTTTTGAGTGATTGTTTAAAGGCGCTTTTGAATCAGAATTACCCAGAGTATGATTTAAAAGTGGTCGTTGATCGTGTGTCAGATCCAGCATGGGCTGTTGCTACTCATACAGTCCAGGAGCATGGAGCCGCTAATGTTGACATCAGCCCCTTGAGAATTATCCGCAAAAATTGCAGTCTCAAATGTAGCTGTATTATCCAAGCCATTACTGAGTTAGACCGTTCCTACCAGGCGATCGCCTTAGTAGATGCTGATACCATTGTTCATCCTCATTGGCTGCGTGAATTGGTCACCCCCTTAGCAGACCCCAAGATTGGGGCGACAACGGGTAATCGTTGGTATGTAGCTAAAGGTAACCATTGGGGAACTATAGTTAGGTATATGTGGAACATCTCAGCGGTAGTACAGATGTACATATATGGTATCCCCTGGGGTGGAACTTTAGCGGTAAAAACAGCAGTCCTGGAACAAACAAAATTGCTAGATCACTGGGGAAAAGCTTTCTGTGAAGATACCATGATGGGTGACATCTTGGGTAAACATAAACTGCGGATTAAATTTGTCCCCTCTTTAATCATGGTGAATCAGGAAGAGTGCAATTTATCTGCCTTAAAATCATGGATGCAGCGCCAACTACTGTTTTGCCGACTTTATCACCACCACTGGTTAGCTGTAGTGGTTAACGCGATTTTAACTATCTTGTTTCCTACTCTTTTGAGTGTATTGTTTATAGCAGCTTTCCTAACTGGACAATGGTATGTTGCCATATTATCCTTTAGCTACTATAGCAGCTATGTACTGTCACTACTGCTAATTACAGTTTTTTTAGAGCTAGCAGTACAGTTAGTCATTCGCTCTCATCATCAACCCCATACCCAATTATCCATGGCCGTAATTTTCAAGATGTTAATGGCAATTCCTTTAACACAATGGGTTTATGGATTAGTATTTCTCTCTTCCCTGCGGATGTCAAAAGTTAAGTGGCGGGGTATTACCTATAAATTCCAAAGTCCCTGGAAGATTCAGCTAGTTGAATACCGCCCTTACCACCCATCAGAACAACCAGCTTCACCAAATATTTCCCTCAATTGATATGTAAGCCGAACAGGAATCATGTGTAAAAACATGATTCTTTTGGCACACAAATATAAAAATCAACTCAAATCATGAACAAGCAACCCCTTCGCATCGCGCTATTTACAGGATTATATGCACCTTTTTTGACCGGGGTTTCAGTTGCAGTCCACCAACGGGTACGCTGGTTACTACAACAGGGCCATGAAGTCTTTCTTGTCCACCCAGAAATTAATGATCAGTACCCGAAAAATGTGGGTAAGCGCCCCATGTCAGGACTCGAAGAGTTAGAGCATTTTCCTAACTTTTCTGCCTATTCTTTCCCCACAAAACCACTAATTTTTTATAAGTCCTTACCCCAACCATTACACTATCGCCATTGGAGTGATACCAAGTTATTAGAAAAATTTGAACCCGATATTATAGTAGTGGAAGAAGCACCGCAAATGCGAGGATTTTATTCACTATTTTTGCAGGGTTATGGCCGCCCTATTGGGGTGGAATACGCTAAAAAAACCCGCACCCCGATTATTTCTATTTTCCACACCGATATTGTGGCTTACATCCAATACTATTTGGGTAATCTATTTTTCCAATTAATGCGTCCGATTATCCCCCTTTTAGTTAAGCAATCTACCAAAGTCTATGATGTCAGTTTATTTCCTTCCCAAGCACAACTCCAGAAGTATCAGCGCCTAAATTGCATCCGGGGTGAATATGTTCCTTATCAAGGAATTGACTGTCAAAAATTTCACCCGCGTAATATCATTTATAACCCCATTCCCCATGACCACAGACCCACGATATTATTTGTGGGGCGCATTACCGCAGAAAAGAACGTCACCCAACTTATAGATATGTTCCCCCTGATTGCGGCGGAAATTCCAGATGTGCATTTAGTCATTGTCGGTAGTGGTCCAATGGATAAAGAATTGCGCCGGCGATCGCAAAAGTTTGGCTCTGGTATTACTATCTGGGGTGAGTCCCATGGTACAGAACTTTTAGGTTGGTTTGCTCGTGCAGATGTATTCGTT
Organism: Anabaena sp. CS-542/02; assembly: GCF_028331085.1. Lineage (NCBI taxonomy): Bacteria > Bacillati > Cyanobacteriota > Cyanophyceae > Nostocales > Nostocaceae > Anabaena > Anabaena sp. CS-542/02. The sequence goes on along the minus strand of NZ_JAQMTM010000164.1, from coordinate 449 downwards.
AACCCTTCTGTAACCGAGAATTTCTGCACTACAAATAACGAAGCTTTGGCTTCTGGTACCCCCGTAGTAGCTGTGGTTGCACCTTCCACCTCAGAGCAAGTTTTTCCCGGTGTGAATGGCTTTTTAGCTCAACCCAACAATCTACGAGATTTTGCGTATAAGGTAGTAACAATTATTGGTAACCCCCAACTGAAAGAAGAAATGACTCAACAAGCCCGCCCTTCTATTATTGAATATGATTGGTCTGCCTGTACACAGAAGTTTGAAAGCAAGCTTTATCAGCTAGTTGAAGGTTCTAAAAAGTAAGCTACCGAGGACGCCAGGGGTTTAAAACCCCTGTCTGAAAGCTGAAGTCGGATGAATCCGACTAGGAAATCATGTATGTGGTTTAGCTCCGCGACTTCTCACAGTATGTGAGTCCTCTAGTATAATTTTTCCACAAGTCGCGG
>NZ_JAQMTM010000163.1:0-12792 GCF_028331085.1 Anabaena sp. CS-542/02 | reverse complement strand
TCTTCAAATTTCGCCCCCGCGTCTAAGACTCCTTCATGTCCAAAAGCTCTAAAAAATCGGTCTAAGAATGTTTGTGCTTCTTGTTTTTCTTGTCCTTTGATGTGTTGGTGACAAAAGTTCACAAATTCATTCAGGCTTTGGGGGGTTGCTGCTGTCATTTTTGGTGGATATACCCTAGGTGGTGTGATTAATTACTATGTTATAGATTTGTGTTTTTGTCCGGGGTTTAAACGCAAAGGTCGCTAAGTACGCGCAAAGGTTCGCAAAGGTGTTTGTTGACAATATTTTAATTAGTTGGGTGGGGTCTAATTACCTTTTGATTCTGTTTTTCTTTGTCTCGTAGCTCTTGGTTTAACTTTAAAAGTTCCTCTAAAATGTCATCATTATTTGGGTGAAATGATTTCAGAGTTACTCAAAATACAGGATAATTGGCATAATTGACTCAAATTAGAGCAATAATACCACATCTAATTTGGCATCAGATGTAAATAAATGTTTTCCCGGTACTTATGAATGGAAACTTTACACAACGAACTGTTCGTTGCTGAGAATAACAAGTCCCCACTCGCTGGGGACATCAATTGAATTAATACTATTGGCGTTTCGACTTCGCTCAACGACCCTAGGCTACGGAGGTTAGTGATTCTGAAATGATACAATTGTCTTCTAAAGTTTCTGCGGATAAGGATGTAATTCGCCGATACCACAAGGTACGAGAAATTAAGCTTAAGGGAATATTAGTTTTTAGTACGCAGGAGATTAAATAAGTGAACCGCGATCGCCATTTTGATAGAGACCTTGAAAGGCCCCTGCCATGTTAAAATTATATTATTCCTCCTATTGCCGACCGGATTACCGGTCATCAATCAGCCGAAAAAATGCTTCGGCGTCCACCGATGCCTTATTGAGAATAATAGAACAACTCTGATGGTTAAATCTGCTCCTGCCCCAATTGCCAAGCGTGATCAGCCTTCCAAAGTAGAAGGTATCAAGGAAAGAAGTAATTTTTTACGCGAACCCGTAGCTACACAAATCCTTGAAGATACAACTCATTTTACCGAAGAAGCAGTACAGCTGCTCAAGTTTCATGGCTCCTATCAGCAGGATAACCGCGATAACCGGGTCAAGGGACAGGAGAAAGATTATCAGTTTATGCTGCGGACTAGAAATCCCGGTGGGTTTATACCACCGCAGTTGTATCTGGCTTTAGATAATTTATCTGATGAATACGGGAACCACACATTACGAGTAACCACACGTCAAGGCTTTCAGTTACATGGGATTTTAAAAAAGAATCTCAAGGCAGCGATCGCTAGTATAGTAAAAAATATGGGTTCGACCTTGGGCGCTTGCGGCGACCTTAACCGTAATGTCATGGCTCCACCCGCACCCTTCAAGAATCGCGCTGAGTACCAGTATGCCTGGGAATACGCCAATAATATCGCTGATTTGTTGACACCTCAAACGGGGGCATACTACGAAATTTGGTTAGATGGCGAAAAAATCATTAGTGGGGAAGAAACCGAAGAAGTTAAAGCCGCACGACAACGCAATGGCAACGGTACAATTATGCATGGTAGCGAAGAGCCAATCTATGGCACTCACTACATGCCGCGCAAATTCAAAGTTGGGGTGACTGTACCTGGTGATAATTCCGTAGATTTATATTCCCAAGACCTGACCTTAGTGGTAATCACTAATGACGAGGGAGAACTGGAGGGTTTTAATGTGTTTGCTGGTGGGGGTTTTGGGAGGACACACAATAAGGAAGAAACCTTTGCCAGGGTAGCAGATGAAATCTGCTATGTGGAAAAAAATGATGTTTACGATTTAGTTAAGGCCATTGTTGCGACTCAAAGGGATTATGGCGATCGCACGGAGCGCCGTCATGCGCGATTAAAGTACTTAATTCATGAGTGGGGTGTAGATAACTTCCGTACCCAAGTTGAGGAGTATTTCGGTAAATCACTCCCCGCCTTCCAACCTTTACCAGAGTTTAAATATTACGATTTCCTAGGTTGGAATGAACAAGGTGATGGCAAGCTATTTTTAGGCATTTCCGTAGAGAATGGTCGAGTTAAAGATGAGGGTTCTTTTCAACTCAAAACTGCTTTGCGGCAAGTTGTGGAGCAATTTAACTTACCCATGCGTTTGACACCCCACCACAACATCATTTTTTACGATATTGAGCCAGAAAATAAGTCAGCCATTCAGGAGCTTCTACACCGTTGCGGCATCGTTGATGATCCCAACACCATTGAACCCCTAGTACGTTATGCTATGGCTTGTCCGGCTTTGCCTACCTGCGGTTTGGCTATTACCGAATCTGAACGGGCAATACCAGGCATTTTAGAGCGGATTCGCCAGTTATTGGATAAACTAGGTTTACAAAAAGAGCATTTTGTGGTAAGGATGACAGGCTGCCCCAACGGCTGCGCCCGTCCCTACATGGCAGAATTAGGTTTTGTGGGGAGCGCTCCTGAATCTTACCAAGTGTGGCTGGGAGGTTCCCCAAATCAGACAAGATTAGCGCAGCCTTATGTAGAAAAGCTACATCATAATGATATAGAAAGCTTTTTAGAGCCGATTTTCGTTTACTTTAAGAATTTTCGGGAATACGGCGAAAGCTTTGGCGATTTTTGCCATCGTCTAGGTTTTGCTGCTCTACGTGAGTTTGCGGATACTTACAAACCTGAAGCTACTAGTAGCAGTAAGTCCCGCCATCGAGTTAGTATCCGCGATGAGGTATATAATAAGCTGAAAGCAGCAGCCAATAGTCAAGACAGGCCAATGACTGAGTTGGTGAATGAAGCCTTAGAAGCTTACTTTGAGAATCTGGTGTAAATCAATTCAATAAATATTTTGAACCTTCTCTCCGTAATAACGACAGGGTAGGTTTTTTTATGCTTGATGACTGTAAGTGATTAAATTAGCATGGCTCAACTACAAAGAATCGCGATCGCTCCCTCTCAAATTCAAGCAAATGTGATTACCCTAGGTAAAGAGCAACAGCATTATTTAGGCAGGGTGTTACGCTTACGTGGGGGCGATCGCTTCATTGCCATGGATGGTCGAGGAAAATGGTGGTTAGCTCAATTAGAAGGAGAACAAGCCCAGATATTAGAACAATTAAGCGCAGAAAATGAATTACCTGTAACCGTTACCCTTATGGTAGCCTTGCCCAAGGGGAATGGATTTGATGAAATCGTCAGGTATTGTACAGAATTAGGTGTAAGTTGTATTGCTCCGGTATTGAGCGATCGCACCTTACTAAATCCCAGCCCGCAAAAACTGGAACGTTGGCGACGCATTGCTACAGAGGCGGCGGAACAGTCAGAACGCTGTTTTATCCCCACAATTTTGGAACCCGTACCTTTTACTACTACTATTACGGGTAGTCTGGGAAGTCACCGTTATATTTGTGAGGGACGTGGTGATTATCCCCATTTAAATAACCTGATTGAATCGGACACATCTACAATTACCATTGCCACAGGCCCAGAAGGGGGATGGACTGAAGCGGAAATCAGCCAAGCCATCGCCTCTGGCTTTCAACCAGTATCTCTTGGCCGCCGCATCTTGCGAGCAGTTACAGCCCCAATAGTAGCAATAACCTTAATTTCCGCAGCATTTCACTAGTTAGCAAAAAATCCCCATTACCGCACTCAGGGGAGTGTCAACCAACTTAGTTAGAAGTTTTCATTTGTCGTGCCATATCCAGGTAAGAATTCATATTTGCCCCTGGACGGCGGCGACTAGAGCCAGACCCAGTAGGAACAAGATATTTTGGCGCAAAAGTAGTTTCAGTGGCTGGTGTTTTTGTCCCATTAGAGACTGAGACTGTGGTGGGTGTGGCTTGATTAGCTCCGCTATTTTTTGTCGGCTCTACTTTAGTGGTTTTTGAAGGAGTGGGTGCATCTACTGGTGCTGAAACCACCGCAGCCGTACCATTAGCTTTAGGTGATGGGGATACTTGTTGATCTTTAGCTGTAGCTACTGGTGCTGTATCATCTGCGGACTCATCTAACTCTAAGTAGTAGCCACTCCCTTTTTTACCAGGTAACAACCCAGTAATAAAACCCAAAATACCCGCGATTAACTTTTTGATAAAACCGAACATGAGAATTTCCCCCGTGTTTATATATCTGTAAATAGTTTTATTTCTCTAGTGGAAGCACTTCCCACTGGTAGACATTGAGAGTTAATTATTCAATTTTACCGTAGCTAAGTGCAAGATTTAGAAATGATGCTTAATTAAAATTAATATTTTCCTGTTGGCAGACCCCTGGTAAAAGTGGCATAGATTACTAGTAGACATTGACACTATTAAGGCATTGAATTAAGCACATCCCATATATTCCTATGAATAGCAAAAACCTACAGCGTAACTCCGTGTTATTAATACATGGCATTGAAGACACCGGAGCAGTTTTCAATACCATGGCCAGTTATCTCACACAACTGGGTTGGCCTGTGTATACCCTGGATCTGGTTCCCAATAATGCCGCCGTTGGTCTTGATATTTTGGCACAGCAGGTAAGTGATTATATTCTTAATACCTTTGCTCCACAACAACCAATTGATTTAGTAGGTTTCAGTATGGGAGGAATTATCAGCCGTTACTATGTTCAAAGGCTAGGAGGAATTAACCGCGTGCACAGGTTAATTACTATTTCCTCTCCTCACAACGGAACTTTGATGGCCTATGCTTCCCAGCGTCCAGGCTGCTTGCAAATGCGCTCTAATAGTCAATTCATCCAAGATTTAAATGGTGATGCCCAGATATTAGAGCAAATAAATTTTACATCGATATGGACACCTTATGATTTAATGATTGTTCCGGCAAATAGTTCACAAATGCCCGTGGGAAAAGAAGTAGTAGTCAAAGTTCTACTACATCCCTCAATGTTAACAGATCCCAAGAGTTTGGCAGCCGTAGTATCTGCATTGGCAGAACCAATTAACCCCGGTCACCAATTTCGGAATACTGAGAACTGTCAAAAATCGCCTCTGGGTGGCGGTAATATTTAAATTCCATCAAGTTGTAAAAGGGATCTTCTAAAAAGAAAGTGCAATGCTCCAAGGGTGAACCCACAAAGCGACGTTTAGGTGATTCGCGAAAAATAAGCTGTTGTTTCTGTGCTTTTTCTAGCAACTCTTCCCAGTCATGTTCCTGAACAAAAATTAGTCCGAAGTGTCTAGGGTAGATAGTCCGTTGGGGTGATAGAGTTTCCTTGGTGACATGAGCTACTAATTGATGTCCGTAGAGGTTGAGAATTAGCGCTTGGGAATTTTCACGGCCGGCCATGCAGCCAAGTCCATCCACATAATATGCTTTGGTTTGGGCAATGTCAGTTACGGGAAAAGCCAGATGAAATAAAGTAGGCTGCATAGCTGTTATAAATATAGTCATCCTATTTGAGTTGAGAAATTATCAGTGAGGAAAGGGAACAGGGAACACCGGAACAGGGAACAGAAATTGTTCAGAAATCAAATAGGGGTCCTATATATAATAAATCGTTAATAGTGTATACAAAGTGAAGCCGTTTAGCGCCTAAAACCAGGTTTGTGGTCAAACATACAGTTTAAGATAATTTCAGCTTATATCTTAGTGAAGATGTTAGCGTGAAGTGGGGTAGAAAAGCGATTAACACATCTTTACAAGTCGGTGAGGGTTTTTTCTAGTTTTCCCTGTTTTTTGTGTACTTAACGTGTAATAGGAAGAGAAGATAGGCATTTTTGGCGTGAAACAGTGGCAGAAACTCAACATCCCAGTTCTAAAATTGGTTATTCTGTTGATATTCTGGCCAAAGTACTCATGATTGATTGCTGATGTTATCTTTTATTGACTTTGCAAATCCCTGGTTAGTAGCCATAGGATTAAACACGGTTCTATTAGCTTTAGCCTCGATTTTGCCTAAAAAGCTACTTACCCCAGCCGGATTATTTCACGCTTGGTTACTGGGAGTACTCATTTGGGTAACTCTTGGTTGGCCAGGATATCTCGTGGTAATGTTCTATTTTTTGGTTGGTTCTAGTGTAACACGTATTGGCATGGCACAAAAAGAAGCAGAAGGAATAGCTGAGAAACGTTCTGGAGCTAGAGGTCCTGAAAATGTTTGGGGTTCGGCTCTGACTGCTGCTCTGTGTGCGTTGGGGGTGGGAATTATCAATTCCGGATTACTCATAGCCAGTAACCTTGAGTTTCTACTATTACTGGGTTATGTCGCTAGTTTGAGTACTAAGCTTTCTGATACTACTGCTAGCGAAGTTGGTAAAGCCTACGGTAAGAGAACTTTTTTGATTACTACACTACAACCAGTATCTCGTGGTACAGAAGGAGCAGTGAGTTTAGAGGGAACAATAGCCGGTGTGGTAGCTTCTATTGCGATCGCCTCCGTAGGTTGGGCTGTGGGTTTAGTGGATTTATTAGGAGTGTGTTGGTGTATATTGGCTGCATTTATCGCTACAAATTTAGAAAGTGTGATTGGTGCGACATTGCAATCTAAATATGACTGGCTCACCAACGAAGTAGTAAATATTATTAACACATTAATTGGGGCGATCGCAGCTATCATACTCGCCTTGATTTGGAAAATTACTATTTCCTGATTTTTTCTCCTGATTCTTTAAAAAACACGCAAGTATTGGCGCATAGTTGATTATATTATGCGTTAATTTTACCATTATTTTATAATCATCAGTTTTCAGGTGGCTGAGATATATTTTTATCTTCTGAAGAATTTACTTTCTTCATCTGTTCTTTATAGGATTATTTCATGGAATCTTCACCGTTTTTGATAGTTAATGACCAGCCAATTTTTATAAATCAGGCGGTAAAATATCTGCAAGCCTCTGGAAAATTAGCCCATTTTATTGGCGACATTCTCCGCCAATATGTTATTGAACAAGAAATACAATCGCGAGATGATATACACATTAGTCCCGCTTCCACAGAACAGACCATTATTGATTTCCGACTCAAGAATCAACTCAATGACCCTAAAGTATTTCAGGAATGGCTAAAGGACAATGCCACAGACTACGCTACGTTTTACGAATCAATAGCCCTGAACTTTAAATTAGAAAAGCTGAAAGTTTTAATTACAGAACCGAAAATTTCAGAATATTTTATCGAACGCAAAATTTTTCTGGATCGGGTGATAGTTTCCCGAATTATTGTTGAGGATCTAGAAATAGCTGAAGAACTACAAACCCAAATTGCAGAAGGAGGTAGTTTTGAGCAACTAGCAAAAGAATATTCCCTCGCTGAAGACCGCATGGTCAACGGAATGATGGGACCAGTAAGCCGAGGAACAATACCGGATCAATTAAGAGCAGTTTTTGATATAGCTACTCCTGGACAAGTTGTCGGACCAATAGAAGTCGAAGGACGTTATGGCTTATTTCGAGTGGAACAATTTTTGCCAGCGTCTTTAGAAGATATCCAACTTCAAAAATCACTACAAAATGAACTATTTGAGAAATGGCTAGTGGAGAAAATTCAAAAGCTGACGGTCAAACTACAAATGAGCTAAAATCTCTGGATAATCAACGTTTAAAAGTAAACGCCCTAGCTTCTATACCTTGGTATCAACCACCCCTGCGCTGGTTGACTTCTGAAGAACAATCCCAACTCCAAAATCAAGCCCAAATCCGTCAATATCGTTTTGGGGAAAAAATCTGGTCAACCGCAGCAGGTAGTTATCAGTTTTTGATTTTGACTGGTAAAGTCCGCTTACGAGAACAAGAAGAAGGTAACCCTTTAGCCTCTCTACAAGCTGGTGATTGGTTTGGGAGTTTGTATCAGGTGTCTGTAGACTGCAAAGCTGTAGCTGCTAGCAAAGAAGTAGTAGTAGTATGTTGGAGTACGAAACTGTGGATAGAGTTTTCTCGTCCTGAAATTGAAGATTTTTGGCGAACTGGTGGGAAGGACACAGGTGATATTCACCAGAGCAACTTAGGAGTACCAGACCTGACACCGGGACTCAACCCATCCCCAACCGTTGTCACCTCTGCTTATCCCTTTGTAAATAGTGCGAACACCGCTGCTGCTTGCTTAACAATGGTGGCGCAATACTTAGAACATCCGGTGAAATTAGAATGGGTGCAACGCCAACTCAGGGGACAGCGCCCGAAGAATGTGGTGGAGGGGGGTGAGAAGTTGGGGTTAATGGTGCGAAGGTTACAAGTTACCTGGGCTGACTTGCGGCAGTTATCATTTCCAGCCATGCTACAATGGCAACTGGATTCATCCCGGCCAGCTTCTTGGGTAGTAACCTATGGCATGAAAGGATCTAACCTGATTATTGCTAATCCCCTCAGTCAGGATTATGCTTGTGAAAGTTTACCCCAGTCGGTGGTTGAGGCTGCATGGGATGGTAGACTCTGGCAAGTTGAACTTATATCTACTCAAGAAAAATTTAATTTGGGTTGGTTTACCCCGGCGGTTTGGAAGTACCGGAAACTCCTCGCGGAAGTATTAGTGGCATCTTTTACTTTGCAGCTGCTAGGGTTGGGAACTCCACTGATTACCCAAGTTGTCATTGACAAAGTAATGGTGCAGCAAAGTTTGCCCACTCTTGATGTCATGGCGATCGCGCTGTTGTTAATCGCGATCTTTGAATCTATATTGGGTATTCTGCGGCTATTTATCTTTACTCATACCGCCCGCCGTTTAGATTTAAGCCTGTCGGCTCAACTATTCCGCCATCTCATGCGTTTGCCTTTAGCTTATTTTGAGTCACGTCGCGTGGGAGATACCATAGCCAGGGTTCAGGAACTAGAACAAATCCGCCAATTTCTCACAGGTACAGCATTAACTGTGATTTTAGACAGTTTCTTTGCTGTAGTTTACCTAGTTTTGATGTTTTATTACAATATCCAGCTTACCTTTGTAGCCCTGGCGGTATTGCCCTTATTTGCAGCTTTGACAATTGTCTCTACACCAATTCTGCGCAATTGGCTCAATGAAACTTTTAATCGCTGTGCGGACAGTCAATCATTTTTAGTCGAGACGGTTACAGGGATTCACTCTGTCAAAGCCCATGCAGCCGAACCTGCAGCACGCGATCGCTGGGAAGGATTATTTGCACGGTTTGTGCGTACAGGATTTAAAGCTTCTACTACCTCTAATATTAGCAGTAATATCGGTAATTTTCTCACCAACTTTTCATCTTTACTCATTCTCTGGTTTGGTGCCAAACTAGTCATTGAGCAAAATCTCACCATTGGGCAACTTGTCGCCTTTCAAATGCTCTCAGGAAGAGTCACCGGACCACTATTACGTCTAGTGCAATTATGGCAAAATCTGCAACAAGTGTTACTCTCTGTAGACCGCATTGGTGATATTCTCAACATCGCCCCAGAAGCAGAATCAGGAACAGGCTTAGTTTTACCACCCATCAAAGGTCAAGTTACCTTCGAGCAAATATTTTTCCGTTACCAACCACACATTGAACCTGTCCTCAAAGGTATCTCCTTCGACGTAGAACCAGGGCAATTTGTGGGAATTGTCGGCCGCAGTGGTTCGGGTAAAAGTACCCTTTCTAAGCTATTACAGCGCCTCTATCAAATTGAATCGGGACGGATTTTAATTGATGGATTTGATATTAAGAGTGCTGATTTAGCCTCTCTACGGCAACAAATTAGCGTAGTTCTCCAAGAAGACTTTTTATTTAATGGCTCCATCTTAGAAAATATTACTCTTGGTAACCCCGATATTACCGCCGAGGAAGTAGTAGAAGCTGCAAGGCTAGCTGTCGCCCATGATTTTATTAGCCAATTACCTTATGGCTATGAAACCAACGTCGGAGAAAGAGGGACGGCTTTATCTGGGGGACAAAGACAACGCATAGCCCTGGCTAGACTCTTTCTATCCTCAGCACCAATTTTAGTTTTAGATGAAGCTACTAGCGCTTTAGACAGTGAAACTGAACAGCAAGTTTTGCAAAACTTACAAAAAGTTTCTAGTAACCGCACTGTATTCCTCATTGCTCACCGTTTCGCACCCCTAAAACGTGCCGATTTGATTTTAGTCTTGGAAAAAGGCGTAATTGCAGAACGAGGTACTCACTTAGATTTGCTACAACAAAAAGGTTTGTACTGGTCACTATACCAACGTCAGCAAGCAAATATTTAATCTTTTTTGTGTCTTGGGTGATGGGGTCACAGGGAACCCCTCGCTATGACGATCATAAATCTTGCGGGGTGGGCAGGAAAGCCCACCTTTTTTTTACCTAAGAGGTTGTTTGATAAGTTTTCAACAGGTAATTTTTATCTTAGGGAACAGGGAACAGGGAACAGGGAATAGGGAATGGGAAGGGTTGGGTTTTTACACAAGATCAAACTCCATAGCTGACACCAACCTAAACGACACGAAAAACTATAGTTTTAATTATACTTTTTGGTCAAAAAAGAGTCATTTTGCAATTTCATTTCATATTAATTGTGATTAAGGGAGGTAAACTCACCTTTTAAAACCTTGGAAACAGGTTTTAACAAGTGCTGTCAAAAAATATTCTGTTTCATTGAGGAGAAAATATATATGCCCATTGACGATATTAGTCAGACTTTGTTTCCTCATCACGGGCTAAATTCCACCCCTATCTCCTCCCTAGACACTTTTCAAATCCACAATGATTATAGCTTGAGCCTCAGGGGTCGGAGTAGTTTTAATTCACCCGATAATATTAATACAACTTCCCTCCAGACCACTAACTATAATTTTAATTCTGGCTATGGCTTGATTAACGCGGCCGCTGCAGTAGCAAGAGCTGCTGGTCAAAATACCTTTGCTGATGTTCCTCCTGTGGGTGGTAATAATTGGGGAGCAGATTTAGTCAGAGCACCAGCCGCCTGGGCGCAGGGCTACACAGGTAATGGTGTGGTTGTTGCTGTGTTAGATACCGGCGTTGACTATAATCACCCAGATTTGAAGGATAAGATTTGGACTAATCCTAATGAAATTCCAGGTAATGGCATCGATGATGATAATAATGGCTATATTGATGATGCCCAAGGTTGGAATTTTGTTGACAATACCAACAGTGCTATTGATGTTAATGGTCATGGTACTCATGTGGCTGGAACCATTGCTGGAGCCAATAATGGCTTTGGGGTAACTGGTATTGCCTATGATGCTAAAATCATGCCGATTAAAGTTCTCAATGAACAAGGATCAGGGAGCAGTAATACCGTTGCCGATGCTATTTACTATGCTGTGAATAATGGTGCTGATATAATTAATCTCAGTCTCGGTAGTAATTTCCCTAACAGCACATTGGAAACTGCAATTCAATATGCCAGTAGTCAAGGTGTTGTGGTTGTAATGGCAGCGGGTAATAATAGTTACCCATTTCCCGGCTATCCCGCTCGCTATGCCAGCAACTGGGGATTGGCTGTGGGAGCAGTTGACAGGAACAGTCAGATGGCTAACTTCTCTAACAGAGCAGGGCTGAATTCTTTTCCCTATGTAACGGCTCCAGGAGTGGGTATTTATTCCTCGCTTCCTGGTAATGAGTATGGTACATATAGCGGTACATCCATGGCCGCTCCTCACGTTGCTGGTGTAGTTGCCTTAATGCTCAGTGCTAATTCTAACTTAACTAATGCCGAAATCCGAGAAATAATTATAGAAACCGCTGGAAATAGTACACCAATACCAGATGCTAACAGGTGGAACATCACCCCTGTAGTTTCAACAGACTATGGCAGACATGGCGGCAATATGATATTAGCTACTGCTATAAATCTGGAAATAAAAGTAACAGATTTTATCAGTGAAAATACACCAACTTCTAACCCATCTGCAATTTCTTCCTTTGTCAGCCGGATAAATCCAGGGAAACTAGCGGAATTACGGTATTACTATAGTGCGATCGCCGGATTTAGCGGCATAAATGATAATATTTTCAATGCCGATGATATTGATCAAAATAAGGTAGATCTTACCAAAATCCGCAAAGTTTTCAATCAATTACGGCGAGGCATAGATATTTTCCGCAGATTTCTACCCATTATTCGCCGATAGCAGGAATTACAGCACATTTCAGTCAGGGAGACAAGGGCGGGTAAGATACCCACCCCACAAAGTTTTATCCTTTACAAGGTTATAAATAAATTACGGTCTTCTTACCCCGACCAGTCCTGATGGTTTTATTGCGTCCCAGGGTAGTAATAATATCATCGCCATTACCTGTATTGATGCTATCCTTACCGCTACCAGTTTCAATGTTTTGATTCCCATTACCAGTCCTGATAGTGTTATTACCACCAGTAGTTAAGATCCGACTATTACCAGTTGCTGTGGTAATACGGTCACTACCATCACCAGTTGTAATGTCTTGATTTCCATTTCCAGCTGATGCTTACCTGTTGGATAGTAACGCCCCCAATATCTACTTTGGTGTGGCTGATGGGCGTTATCGGGGTATGGTTAGTATTGATGACTTACGTCTAGTAGAAAGAAGTGAGTGGGAAAACCGAACCCTAGGGAGTATAGTTCATCCCTTAACAGAAATACCCACCGTGGCTGAATCCACTTCTTTAGCTCAGACAATTAACCAGCTAGAAAATCAGCAGTTACCGCGAACTACTGTGCTTTCGCCAGCTGATACAGTAGCAGGATCATTGACCGGGAAGATATTGTGCGAGAGTAGTAGCCTAGTTGACAATTAAATAGACAAACCTATACACTTATCTACAAACCTATAAGTGTATTTATGTTTAAACCTCATGAGTTTGCAAAGAAAATTGGGGTGTCAGTCAAGACATTACAACGATGGGATTCAG
>NZ_JAQMTM010000162.1:0-25351 GCF_028331085.1 Anabaena sp. CS-542/02 | reverse complement strand
TGTAAAGACTACGGTAGAATGGAACACGATTAACTGGAAACAGTTAGAACGTCGCGTTTACAAAATCCAAAAACGAATTTATCAAGCCTCAGCCCGTGGTGATGTCAAGGTTGTTCGTGGACTCCAAAAGGTGCTGATGAAGTCTTGGTCTGCCAAAGTTTTGGCTACACGTAGGGTAACTCAAGACAACCAAGGAAAGAAAACCGCCGGTGTAGATGGAGTGAAAGCTTTATCACCCAGCAAAAGATTGGAATTGGTAGAGGAGTTAAAACTAGGGTCTAAACCCAGACCAACCAGAAGAGTTTGGATAGACAAACCTGGAAAAGATGAGAAAAGACCCCTAGGAATACCTACAATGTATGATAGGGCATTACAAGCGCTTGTCAAACTGGCATTAGAGCCAGAATGGGAAGCAAAGTTTGAACCCAAATCATATGGATTTAGACCAGGGCGCTCATGTCACGATGCCATAGGAGCAATATTCAGTGCCATCAGATACAAACCAAAATTTGTATTAGATGCTGATATTGCCAAATGTTTTGACAAGATTAACCATCAAGCATTGTTAAAGAAACTGAACACCTACCCTAAACTACGCCGTCAAATCAAGGCATGGTTAAAAGCAGGTGTGGTTGATAATAAAGTCTTATTCCCCACAGAAGAAGGCACACCGCAAGGTGGTGTTATATCCCCTCTTTTGGCAAATATAGCCTTACATGGTATGGAGGAAATCATAAAAGATTTCGTATCTAAATTACCTGGTAAAAGCTCTAAAATAAATAAGGCTAAGGCAATATCAATCATCAGATATGCAGATGACTTTGTAATCTTGCATGAAAATTTGACAGTTATCGAACAATGCAGGGAAAGCTTAGTCAAAGGGCTAAATGAAATGGGATTGGAATTAAAACCTAGTAAGACCAGATTGGCTCATACCTTGTATGAACACCAATCAGAGAAACCAGGATTTGATTTTCTTGGCTTCAATATAAAGCAATGCTCGGTTGGTAAATACAACTCAGGATTCAACACAAATAAGGAAATACTAGGATTTAAAACCATCATCACCCCATCCAAGGAATCTGTTAAGAATCATTACGAAAAGGTTTCGGACACCATTAAAAGAAACTTACCAACACCACAATTGGGATTGATAAGTAAACTTAACCCTATAATCAAGGGATGGTGTAATTACTACTCATCGGTAGTAAGTAAAGAAATTTTCAACAATATCTCTAAACAGGTTTACCAACGTCTTTATAGGTGGGCAAAGCGCCGACACCCCAATAAATCTGGGAAATGGATAACCAATAAGTATTGGCATACAATCGGAGGTAATAACTGGGAATTTGCAGTAAAGATGGATGATAAGTTCATCAAACTGTTTAGACACCCAGAGACTCCCATAGTACGTCATATTAAGGTTAAAGGTAACGCCTCGCCATTTGACGGTGATTGGGTATATTGGAGTTCAAGAATGACAAACCATCCCGAAGCCAATAAAAGAGTATCGACTCTACTTAAGAGGCAAAAGGGTAAATGTCCAGAATGTGGGCATTACTTTAGGGACAGTGATGTAATGGAAGTAGACCACATCTTACCCCTTTCTAAAGGTGGAAGAGATGAATCCAAAAATCTACAACTATTGCACAGACATTGCCACGACAAGAAGACAGCCAGTGATGGAAGTCTTGTAGGTATTCATGACAAGAACCATATCATTGAGGAGCCGTATGAAGCGAAAGTTTCACGTACGGTTTTGTAGACGAGTCGGTTGGGTGACTGACCGGCTTAGTTTAATATGCTTGAATAATTGTGCTAGAGGAAGCCTTACCAAAATCAACCATATCTCAACAGCGCCTACCACCTCAGCGTTGGCAAATTTATCGCCAGCAACCAGAATGCGCCGCTAGTCTGGCGGGGGTAACTAATGTTGCACCTATTATCGCCCAAATACTAATTAATCGTGGCATTACTACCCCAGAAGCAGCACAAGGGTTCTTAAATCCTGAGTCGTTAAATTTACCTTCGCCTTTAGAAGAATTTCCTGACTTGTCGATTAGTTTGGATTTATTGCAGCAAGCGATCGCATCCCATGGTAAAATATCCATCTGTGGTGATTATGATGCCGATGGTATGACTAGCACGGCTTTACTGTTGCGTAGTCTCCGGAGTTTTGGGGCTGATGTGAATTATGCCATCCCTAGTCGTATGCGTGATGGTTATGGGATTAATCAACGCATTGTTGAAGAGTTTCACAATGAAGGTATAAACCTAATTCTGACTGTGGATAATGGGATTTCTGCTTATGAACCCATAGCCAGAGCCAGAGAACTTGGTATGAATGTGATTGTCACCGACCACCACGACATCCCCCCTAAATTACCTCCAGCTAACGCCATCCTGAACCCCAAACTAATTGCAGAGTCTTCACCTTATCGGGGTGTGGCGGGTGTGGGTGTTGCTTATATTTTAGCAGTATCTCTAGGGCAACGGTTGGGAGCGATTAAAGGCTTAGTGCAGCCCATGTTGGCTTTATTTACCCTAGGTACAATCGCTGATTTAGCACCTTTAATAGGTGTAAATCGTCGCTGGGTAAAACGTGGATTAAAACATTTACCTCAGTCTAATTTACCAGGGATTAAAGCCCTAATTCAGGTGGCTGGTTTGCAGGTCAGGGAAGAGGGACAAGGGGAACTATTCCCAGGGGGAAATACTTCTTCTAAATCTTTAAAACCAGAAGATATCGGCTTTCGCTTGGGACCACGAATTAATGCTATTGGTCGTATTGGTGACCCTCAGACGGTGATTTCATTACTAACTACCGATGATATGACGGTAGCCTTAGAATGTGCGCAGCAGTGTGAGCTAACTAACACTAGTCGTCAGCAGATGTGCGAGGCAATTGAACAAGAAGCGATCGCTTATGTAGAGGAGTGGTTTGTTTCTACTCTCCCCAAATACCGGGTATTAGTGGTTGTACAACCTGATTGGCATCATGGTGTAATTGGTATTGTCGCCTCTCGCTTGGTGGAGCGCTACGGTGTGCCTGTGTTTATTGGCACTTATGAAGGTGGTGGACATATTCGCGGTTCGGCTCGTGGTATTCCTGAGTTTAATGTGTTTGAAGCGTTACAATATTGTCATGGTTTACTGGGTAAGTTTGGCGGACATAAGGCAGCTGGGGGTTTTTCTTTGGCAGCAGATAATTTAGACTTATTGCGATCACGATTATCTGAGTTTGCTAATCACTGTCTAGAACTACACCACCTCAAGCCAGTAGTTAAAATTGATGCTGAAGTTGAACTGAGTCAAATCAATCAGCAGCTCTACCAAGAACTAAATGCTCTTCATCCTTGTGGTATGGAAAACCCAGACCCCTTATTCTCGACAGGGAATGTACAAGTGATTTCCCAGCAAATTGTTGGTAAAGGTCACATTAAATTAACACTCAGTCAAACTATTAATCATCAAGAGTATAAAATCAAAGCGATCGCCTGGAGGTGGGGAGACTACTTCCCCCTACCGCCACGATTAGATATTGCCTACAAGTTACGAGAAAATTACTTTAATGGTACTACTAGTATTGAGTTGGAGTTAGTCGGTGTCAGACCATCGTCAGCTTAGGATGAGCTCAACCAAGGTATGAAAAGCTTATCCAAGCTGTCTTTCAGCCTCTGGTGGTAATGATTTCGGAGTTATAAGTTTCAAAACTGATAACTCCGGATATCACAGTCCTACAGGTCGCCGTTGCGAAATGCCAGTACAAAAATTACCACCGGACCAGCAATGAGGATTAGTCCTACAGAAACTAACTGGAAGATAACTTCCCAATTGATACTGCTCAAAGCGTCAAACATTTTTCCCTGATCCCCTTAACTTTTGAAAAACACAGTCACTCAATTGCAAAACTCGCCATTTATCATATCTGGCTTGGGGCTGTTACATTTAATTTACTTAACAAAACTATAGGAAAGTCCATAAAATGGCAAACTGGCAATGTGTGAAACAATGTGGCGCCTGCTGTAATCTTGAACCCGCAGATCGTCCAGATTTAGAGGAGTATCTCACCCCGTCCGAATTAGAGCTATACCTGAGTATGGTGGGCGAGGGGGGATGGTGCGTTAACTTTGACCATGACAGCCGAGAATGCAGTATATATGCTAATCGTCCCCGTTTTTGCCGTGTAGAGGCAGATATATTTGAGGATATGTATGGAATTGAACCCGAAGAACTCAATGATTTTGCTATTGACTGCTGTCGTGAGCAAATAGAGGGAGTCTATGGCGATCGCAGTTTGGAAATTATCCGGTTTAATCAAGCTGTGGGATTCTGAAGTCAAGTCACTTTCTGCAATAGGGTTGCAATTTATGACGATCATCTGAGAAGATGAGAGAATTATGAAAGACTCTCAGAAAACTACCGCCCGTGAAACTTGACTCTGTACCGATAAATTCTGTCACTGCTGAGACTGACAACCAGCCAGAAATCAAAGATAGGGATTCATCTAACTTAACTGTAGTTACAGATAGTCCCAAACGGCAGGAGTCGGTGGTGGCAACTTTTGCTACTACCTTCCTGACTATATTTTTGGCAGAAATTGGAGATAAAACCCAGCTATCCACCTTACTAATGAGTGCAGAATCTCATGCGCCCTGGGTAGTTTTTATTGGTGCTGGAGTAGCCCTAATTACCACTAGTCTATTAGGCGTGCTTTTAGGGGGTTGGATTGCTAATCGCCTCAGTCCCAAAGTGGTAGAAAAATCAGCCGGGATGATGTTATTGCTGATTTCTGTCATGCTGTTTTGGGATGTATTTCATAATTAAGCAACTCACCCCCCACTCTCTAACTATCCACAAACTTATGGACTGGCATCTTTTAGGACTGAGCTTTATTACTGTATTTCTCTCAGAATTAGGTGATAAAAGTCAATTAGCTGCGATCGCACTTTCTGGGCGTTCCCAATCTCGGCGAGCGGTATTTTTTGGTACCGCTGGCGCGCTATTGCTCACCAGCTTTTTGGGAGCATTAGCTGGGGGCGCTGTGGCGGAATTATTACCGACGCGCTTATTAAAGGCGATCGCGGCTGTAGGGTTTGCAGTTCTGGCTGCACGTTTGCTGTTGTTTAGCGAAGCCTCAACCGATGCTGAATAAGGCAATTTAAGATTACACACAACCTACTAAACTTGTTGTTGCCAGCACCACTTTAAAAGTGTTCCTGCGGCTAATACTTTGAAAATTTCTAGGACAAAATAACCACTGTGTAGTAAATTCATTTCCCCTGGAATTGTCGCAGTTGTGGCAAATAAGTTTAGATTAATACCTACAGCGCACATTTGCGGAGTCAAGAAATAGGTATCTACTAAGGTGACAGCAAGTAACATGACTGCAAATACAATCACCCTAGGATTCCAGCGCGATTTGGCTTGACTCAAAGCCAGTACGCCAGTTAACACTACAGACGCAGATAATAATTCCATGCGGTTGAAGTTCCAAAAAATCGCATAACCTGCCATGGTAAAGTCTGTTTGACTCATCATACCGGAAAGATAGAGGCTAGGCATGATTACCCAGTCTAGAACTAGACTAGAACTCAACCAAAAGCCCAAAGCCAAGATGATAGCCGTTTCCCAAGTTGGGCGCTTGAATTCAACTGTAGATATGGTATTCATAAAAAATAATAATTGCTGACCTTCTATTTTCAGAGTTTAACTGAAAAAGTAGTTCTCACTACAGTTATAAATTATCTGTTACAAATAGCTTGATAACTTCAAAAAGTAATGATTTTTATCTTTTTGTTGTATTCATAAATAATATGAAGTTTTGTTAAATAAAAATTCAATTGTTTATTAGTTTCTCCCCGTGAGCTACACTCAAGTCGGGGAAAATACCCGCAGCTTAATTTACCGTAATAGATCAAACTAAGTTGCCTTCCTATGTAAGATATAATTACATAACTCGCAAAATCCTTCTCCTTCAGCAGCCTGGGTAATATAACTAGGTTGATGTTCTAGCTGGTGTGCATACTTCGTGACATTGGCTACACCCACGGAAATAGGAAACTGACTTTGATTGAATAAACTTTGATCGTTGGGACTATCACCAACGGTGACCACTTGCTTGGGTAAAATTTCAGGTAAATATGCTTGCAGAACTTGCAGTAATCCTATAGCTTTATCTTGCCCTTGGGGTTTAATGTGACACTGCACAGTACTATAAGTAAATCCCCAGCCCATTTGTTGACAAAGATTACCCAGTATTTGTAATTCATCTGGAATCAAAGCCCCGATGTCAAAAGTCCAATCTGTGACCCGGAAACGATTGTCCGCTGATTCCTGAATTTGAGGAAATATTGTTTTTAAGAACTCGAAGGTGACGGCTAAACTCTGGCGATGGGCTTTTAAGTCAGGAATGGCTGTTAAACTTACTGGCTCCTCCCTCCCTGATGGATAAAATAAACCGCCGTTTTCGGCGATCGCACCGACAACAGGCATTAAATGACTTATTCCACTCATCCAACCGGCGGAACGCCCAGTAATAATTAATACTTTTATGCCGGCAGATGCTAGCTTTTCTAAAGCTTGCAGTAGTGTAGCGGAAAATTTACCCCTTTCAGTGAGAGTACCATCCATATCTGTGGCAACAAGGGCAATATTAGTTAATGAAGCCTCAGACAGTGGTTTGAGCGGACTATACATAGTGCGTTTTCCATCAGCGGTAAAAAATAACTATCATACAGCTGATGGAAACCAAATTAATGCTTGTCACTGTTAATTACTGTTTGAGAATCACGAGCTAAAAGACCATCTTCCATTTCCACAATGCGATCGGCTATGTCTAAGATGCGGTTATCATGAGTCACTAGCAAGATAGAAGTTCCTTGTTCTTTAGCCAGACTCTGCATGATTTGCACCACATCCCGTCCTGATTGTTTGTCTAAAGCCGCCGTTGGTTCGTCTGCTAGCACCAATGGAGGATTATTGACCAGGGCGCGGGCGATGGCTATTCTTTGTTTTTGTCCTCCAGAAAGGCTCTCTGGGTAGTAACTCACTTTGTCCTTTAAACCCACTGCACTCAGCATAGCTTCTGACTTAGAAATTGCCTCATGGGGAGTGACATGATCATTCAATTCCACCGCCATCTGTACATTTTGTCTAGCACTTAAGAAACCCAACAAATTGTGAGCTTGAAAAATATAACCGATATTACGGCGAATTTTTACTAGTTGATTTTGACTAGCGCCAGACATTTCTACATCTAAAAACTTGAGACTTCCCTGTTGTACAGACCGCAGACCACCAATGAGGCTTAGTAAGGTTGTTTTACCTGAACCTGATGGACCAGTCATAATCACAATTTCCCCAGGGTAAATCTCTAGGTTAATGTCGAATAAAATTTGTTTCCTTAGTGCACCTTTGCCATAGTAGTGATTGAGATTTTTTATAGCAATTACAGGTTCTTGTCTCATATTTAGGTGGGTGAGTAGGTGTTAGGATTTCCGTCTCAGAACTGTAGTGCCTGTAAATGGTGAATATATATCAAGTCCCAATTATAAATCGAAATTCTCGATCTAGATGCAGAATTTCGATTTATTTTGAAATTAAAAGATGTCTGCTGGATCGGCAGAACGTAATTTACGTACAGCGATCGCACCAGAGATAAAACACATAAGTATAGTTAAGATTAACACGGTTATTGCCCGACTATAACTCATAAAGATTGGTAGTAGTGTAGCTTCTCTAGCCCTAGAGTAGAGGAACATAGCAAAAATCCATCCTGGAACATATCCTAAACAAGCTAATAAAAATGCTTCTTGGAGTATGACCATCAACAAGTATTTCTGTGTATAACCTATTGCCTTTAAAGTTGCATATTCTGACAAATGATCGGAAACATCAGTATAAAGGATTTGATAAACAATTACAGTACCGACAATGAAGCCCATTATCGTACCTAAACTGAATATAAATCCAATAGCAGTACTAGTTGCCCAGTAATTGCGCTCAAAATCAATAAACTCTTGTTTCGTTAAGACATTAACATCTTGAGGTAAATGATTACGCAATTGTTGAGCGACAACATTAGGATTTTGTCCTGCTCTTAATCTAATCAGACCAATATCAATCAATCCTCTTTGGCGGTTTCTAAATATCCGCAGAAAATTAACATCACTGGTAATTAAATTACCATCCGCACCAAAAGATGTACCTAAAGTAAATAATCCACCTACTTTAACTCGTCTTCTTTGTACTTCTGCGATTAAAGTATTTCCTCCCTTGAATTGGGAAGCAATGGGGCCATATTCCTCCCGCGAAGAACGGTCAAATAAAACTACATCAGGCTGTTTCAATTGCTCCAAGTGACTTTGAACACCAGGCAAATCAAACAGATTAGATTCTGGATTCATGCCAAATATGAGAATACTCCGAGGACGACCTGTAATAGGATTTCTCCAGGTTGTATAATCCAAATATATCGGATGCACCGACTCTACCGCTTGTAATTCTAAGGCTTTATACAATCTTCTTTGAGAAAATTGTTCCATGGCTAATAAAGCATTAGATTGTTGGTTAATTAAAACAATGTCCCCATTTAAGCTACTATGTAGCCGCACATTACTATAATAGAGAGCATCCCGGAAACCAATTTGCATAAACATCAAAATATCAGCAAAGGCAATTCCTGCCAAAGCGACAGCTAGGCGACTTTTGTCTCTGGTCAGTTGCAGCCAAGACAGGGGTATTTTACGAGCCATTATGCTTAATTAACAAAGCTGTTCAAGGAATGAGGGATGGGAAGATTCCAGCAAAAACCTGAAATCTTTGATAGGTTAAATTCTTTTTCCACATTGCTGTTAATGCTCAATCAGAACTTATTCCTTTATTAATTTGGGTAATTACTTTAGCATTAGTAAAACCAGAAACTCGCTCACTATCTTCTGGAGTCAGGGAAATTCTCACTTCCACAACTCTAGCGTCTACATCTGCTACTGGGTCTGTACTCAAGATGTCTTTTTTGCCGATTTTTCTACCAATTTCTGTGACTGTGCCTTTTAATTCCCCAATAAATGCTCCATTTTCGCTGGTGATACTAGCAGTTTGACCTATCCGCACTTGAGCAATACTGTCTTCTGAGACTTCAGCAACAACAGTCATCTCATTAGTTTCTCCTATCTCAGCAATACCATTGGCGCTGATAGCTTCTCCTGATTTTGTATGCACTGCTAAAATCTCTCCAGCAATGGGCGCTTGAACATAACTTAATTTCAGTTCTGCTTCTGCTCTTTTGAGATTAGCCAGAGCATTACTAACTTGAGCTTCTCCCCTTTGAACATCAGTGGGTCCGAATTCTTGAATTCTCCTGAGTCTGGCTTGTTGTTCGTCAATTTGACTTTGTAAAGCCATGATGGTTTTATCGCGGTTGACTCTGGCTTCCACCAGCTGCTGTTGCAAGGTGGTGATCGTTTTTACCTGGTTGGCTCTGGCCTCAGCCAGTTGTTGTCGTAAAGTCGCCTCTACCTGTCGCAGGGTAGCTTGGGTTTCAATAACTTGCTGATTGGAAGTCACCGCAGCCAATGTTCTTCTATCCCTCTCCTGCTGGGAAATAGCACCTTCTCGATACAACATCTCATACCTGGAAGCATCAACCGCAGCATTGCGCTGTTCGGCTTGAATGCGTTGGATACTTGCTCTTAAACTCTCTTTTTGTCCTCTCAGTTCAGCTTCTAGACGATTCACTGTTGCTTGTAGAGCCAGTTTTTCTCCACTCAACTGGGCTGCTATGCGAGCAATCATCGCTTGTTGAGCATCCCTTTCTCCGTTTAACTCAGCTTGTAAACGAGCAATAACTGCTGTTTGAGCTTCCACATCTCTGGGGGAGCCAACTCTGACTTGGGCTAAATTAGCGCGCGCTTCTTGCAGTCTGGCTTTTGCTTCCTCCAGTGCTGCTAGTTGGGTGTCATGGTTGTCTAAAATCGCCACCATTTGACCTTTTCTTACCCGCTCACCTTCTCTCACAAAGATCTGCCGCACCCGTGAGGAAGATTGCAATCCAGCTGCAGGCGCCGAGAGTTTTAAAACCTGTCCTTTTGGTTCTAAACGCCCCACAGCGCTAATGCTGTTAGTCATTGGCTTGATGGGTACAGAGGAGCCTAGTTTTTTTAGCTGCTCCACTTTAGCTGTAGTTAGTAGCCCAGCAGCGATGAGAATTGGTAAGGCTACAGCAATACCCCACCAAATCTTAGGTTGTTCCGATTCCAGTAGCAGCTCTCTTGAGCTTGGCTTCTCAGTCACCCTTGACATGGTTGTTGCCTGTTTGTTGAATTGTGCTTATAGAAATAAAAAACCGAATCAGCGGTGGTGATACCTGAAGATGCGTGAGACTTTACCTATGTTTTGTTTCTCGGTTTCTATGCATTACACTCTTTTTTCAAATTGGGATGACAGCGCATTTCATGTGCATGAGCTACCCTGGGTAGGGAAGATGCCTAGTCGAAAATATTGATGGTATTAAGATGTGTAGTTCATTTACTTAAAGCCTTTTTCGTGCTAATGAAATACACACCAATTTGTTACGGTGTTCCCTGAAACTAAAAAACTTTGTACCTCACGACCATGGGAAATGCGATAAACAAAAACAAAACTACTGTAAATTCAATCCCATAGTTTTTACTCACTAGCACGCTGATAATTGCTAAAAATCTGCTATCTGATGCACCCTCAACCCTAGATATGTCTAACATGATGCTGTGTTATTGCAGGTTACATCTGCCAACTCTAAGGATGATTGCAGCCTGGTATAAATTTATTAAATAAAATTCGCCATCGCCTATTTACCCGGAAAATATCCCTATTTTTTGGCTTTTTCGCCGCTATACTCACAGTTTATCAAAGAAATTTTCTGCTAACAAAGTGAGCATTTTTTCATGCCAATTCTCTGTGAATATTTGGGAATAAGCGATGATTATTGCCAGCCATTGCCCTTGATTCCGTCATAAAAACCAATACCACAGGCTCACAAACCAAGGCTATATATACAGGTTAATTAGGCACACCTTGACTCAAAAATCTTAGTCAATGATCTGCTACCAAGATATATCAAAAACACAATTCCTAACATTACGGTTTCCTTAAATTTTCTTTCAACTAATTAGTAGGTTTTTTAGCTGTTCCTTGATATGGCGAATATTTCCAGACTTTGCTACTGTTGTCTAACTCCATTCAAGTTTCTTTGCATAAATTCTACATTCATCAGTTATGAGAAAAGGTAACGGAACCTACAGATGGGGAGATTAACAACACTTGACATAGTACCTCCCCTCTGCTAGAAGAACTATTCTTGTAAGTCAAATAAGACTGTGGTCATATAATTTTCCGCCCAGTCTGAACCAAAGGCTTTTTCTAGTACCCGGCGGGTTTTATCGTTTTGTTGCTGTTGGGTGCAGTATTCCCGTTGTCCTGCTAGGATTTGCAGTGATTTTTCTGGTGAAACTGGACTGGAGTCTATGGCTTGGGTACAATGAATCTCTAAAAGCTCTTGGACACGAGACAGAAACATTTTCTCTTCTGCTGGGGAACCAGGACGGACAAAAATGCAAAATTCCGAGAATATATGACCCCACTCGGGTAATTCACGGGGTTGGGAAAACTTCACATCTGTGAGTGCTGTTAGTTTGGTATTGTATGATTCTGGTAACTTGCCTTTTAAGTCTACGGGAGATAGGTCTGCGATCGCCGCACTAATTTGACCTCGACCCCCAACTAAATCACAACCAAACATTGGTAAGTCATATTCTGGACGGGGAAACATTACACAATGCAAAATATCTAGCATAGTTCCCACCCTTGCTAGTTCTAAGTGCATTTTGCGGAATTGGGTTGTTTGATAACAGCGATTTTCTATGATTAGTTTTTCGCCTTCTAGTCTACCTTCTACATAACCCAGTTCAGCAGGTAATTGGTAAGGTGATAGTTCTAAGTGTTTATGCCAAACAGCCTCAATACAATCCGCTAGTTGATGAATTAAGGGATGTTGTTGTTCTCGCAGCGAAGTAGTAGGAGTAAATGACATTTTTTTTGAGCAAATTCAATCCTAGGGTTAATTGTCAGTCTACCGTTAATGCCAGAAATCAGTAATTTCGTATCCCAAATCTTCTAGCATCTGCCGCAGCAGAGGTAAACTCAGTCCAATGACATTGCTGTGACAACCGGCGATTTTTTCCACGAATAAACTACCAAACCCCTCCAGGGCGAAAGCCCCCGCACACCTGAGAGGTTCTCCTGTAGCGACATAGGCTTGAATTGTGCGATCGCTCATTTTAGCGAAATATACTCTTGTTACCTGACACCTAACTAAAGTCCGATGTTGGTAGAGGTCAATTAACACATGACCAGTATACAGGTCGCCGAATTTACCTTGCATTAATTGCCAACGGGCTATAGCTTCAGCATCATCGACTGGCTTACCATAAATTTTACCATCCACAGCCAACACCGAATCACAACCCATAATCAAAGCTGATTCAAACTGTGGAACTACAGTTTCCGCCTTGCGTTGTGCGAGAAGTTGGACTAATTCTGCTGGTTCATTGACTTGAATTTGCGACTCATCAAAATCGCTAGGTCTAACTATCACTTTCATCCCAACAGTTTGCAGCAAGCGGTGGCGTGCTTGGGAAGCTGAAGCGAGTACAAATTGAGGTGTTGTCATAAGACTTTTGCTAAAATATGGCAGTCAAAACCACAGAAACTAAAAGAAATGCTGGCGGGGAGCATGATTTGCGTCTATGACGGCTCCCCATACTATAGTCAGTTGTATTTAGTCCAGGGGAGAAATTACCTTGTTAATACACCGAGAAAGAATTTACAACATTTGCCATCAAGCCTTTAACCCTCTGCCAACGCCTTTCGGGAATTGATGCATTAAAGGTAAACAATTTACCACGGCTGACAGCAACACTGGCGACATTATGTCTGTCTTCTAGATTAGGAAGTTTTACCTCATACTCTAGAATATAGTATGTTTTCCCATTAGATTCTCGTTGCAAAGCGTTGACTAATTCCGCCGAACGACCAGACTCTGGGGGAGCAAGAACCGCTTTTCCTAATTTGTATCCTATTTCTGTGGGTGTTCCCAGTTCTGTCAAATCTTGATCATCAGGAACCGGGCTAATAACTACAGAAACATTTTCAGATATTTCTATCAAATCGTGGAACACTACATCAGGGCCATTGTCAACTTTAACTTGTAACCAGCCATTAGGGTATAAAAACTCATAACCATCATAAGAGTCTACAAAACTTTTCAGTCCGGCTGCGGCAGCTACACCAGGATTACTGAGGCTGATACTCAAAACTAATAGCAAAATAAATACAATTCTTTTCCACATTTCTTAAGATTCCTTTAGTCCGGGAAAAAAATCAGACAAGCCTGATTTCTCGTTTTTATCTTTGTCAGGGGGTTTGGGGGAGCTATGAGACTCACACCTTAATCTTTAAATCAGTTTAGGATACATGGAGGCACTCATGCTAATTTTACCGGTCGTGATGACTAAAGACCCTGGGGTTAACTCCAGGGGTTAAAATTCCGGTAAAACAGTCCAATATGAACTAATAAATATATAATTAGTGTTTATAGTGAGAATTTTAAGATTGGAAGCTAATAGCTGATAGATCACTATGGATCTTGAAAATTGCTACAATTTATTGGGTTTAAAGTCAGGAGCCTCTTTGGCTGACATCAAAGCGTCTTACAGACGATTGGCACAGCAATATCATCCCGATGTTAATCCCAATGACATCAGAACTAAAGATAAGTTTATTGCCTTAACAGAAGCTTACAAGTTCCTCTTAACGGTAGTTCCTGCTGAGGATATCTCCCCACCCTCAAGTAATTCTTCTATATTGCGGCCTAATCATAGCAAATCCAAACGTTCCCAAAAACCGCCCACGACTACTGTTAAATTAGAAAAGCCCCCAAGAGCAAAGCCGCCTAATATTGCCGAAATAGAGCAGCGCCTGAAGTGGAAGACTTATGAACAGCTGCAACGATTTCTCAAGGAAAAAAGATTTTCCCAAGCGATCGCCCTAGTGGAAGCTTTAGCAGCACGGTTACCCACAGACAAAGAAGTTCGCCAATGGCAAGCCGTCGCTTATCAAATCTGGGGACGGGTTTTAATGTCCCAAAATCAATTGTTAAAAGCGAGAATTTATCTCAAAAAAGCTCTGAATACAGATCATAATAATCAGACTCTCTGGCGGGAAGTCCAACAAGACTTCCAAAAATTAGAGCAGCTTTGTTTCTAATCCGCTATGTGGATTTATGGCAGATAATTCAGTAATTACACTGTTATGATAGAGTGAGATTCATCATTTTTTACTCATAGCTTGACCTAGCCGCATTAGTCCATGGGAACAATCAAACCTGTCTAGGTGAATTTCAATTAAAGAAACACATTCAGTATTCACCTTGGCTTGAGCTAAAGCTATCTCTAATTCCCCTTCTGTAGACACTTCACAACTCCAACTTTCACCAAAGATTTGTGGTATTTGATGGTACTTCCATGGTTGGATATCATTATAAGCGCCATCTTTAATGACGCGCTCAATGGTATAACCATCATTATTAATTAGGAAAATAATCGGGTTCAGCCGATGGCGGATAATGGTGGATAGTTCTTGAACAGTCATTTGAAAAGCTCCATCTCCCACAAAAATTATCGGGCGGCGATCGCGATCGGCCATAGCTGCACCCAAACAAGCAGGGATAGAATAACCAATGGATAAATAAAAGGCTTGGCCAATAAAATCTGTCTCTTCAGGCATTAATAAATCCATTGTAGAGATAATTGCATCTCCAGTATCAGAAATGACAATACAAGCATCTTCTAGAAAATGGTTGATGCGTTCATAAAACCGCCCATTAGTCAGTTTGTTTTCAGGTTGGGGTGTAAAACTTGTGGAGATGACATCCGCAGCAGGGGTAAATTCTAAAGTTTGAGCATCTTTTTTGTGTAGCTTGTTAATTAAACCATCAATGAAATCTCCCAGATAAACAGGTTGGTAAAAATGATGCTTAATCTTGACTTTCTCTGAGTTAGCATTAATTAACTTGTGGGCATTCAGGTCAGCTGTATATATGCCCAAATTCATATCAGACATAATTGCACCCAGACACAATACACAGTCAGCGGTTTCGATGCGTTGACGCACATTATCTCGACTCAAAGCACCTACATAATTGCCAATAAATTGGGGGTGCATCTCGGAAATACAAGATTTACCCAGCATGGTTGTAGCTACCGGGTAACCAGTAGTTGCTAAAAGTTGCAACAGTTGCTTTTCTAGATTAAATCTATGAAATTCCACACCCGCTAAAATTACGGGGTGGTGTGCTTTGTTCAATAATTGAACTGCTTCTTCTACGGCTTCTTCTAAAGCTTCTGGTAATGTTTCTGGGGTTGTTAACTTCAATGAGGAACAGAGTTGATTTTTGGGAACATTGCAAGGTTGATGTACTAAATCCTGGGGAATTTCAATATAAACAGGTCGTTTGTAGTGGAGACAAGCCGCCAGAGCTTGGTCAATTTGATTTGCGGCTTGACTGGCTATAGTCAGACTGACAGCAGCAACTGTGATTTTTTCCATAATGGACAGTTGGAGGTTATAGTCTCCCGTGGTGTGGTGTAGAAGCAAGTTAGTTTTCTTCACCGAACTGTTAGGCGCACCACTAATTACTACCAGAGGAACCCTTTCCGCATAAGCGCCAACTACCGCATTAACTAAGCTAAAGCCACCAACACCGTAGGTAATACAAACAGCACCTAAACCTTTAACCCGTGCGTAGGCATCTGCTGCATAACCGGCATTGAGTTCATTACAGTTACAAATTAAATTTATAGGAGTTTGGGTTAAAACATCCATCAAGTCTAAAACATAATCTCCTGGCACGCCAAATATATGTTGAACACCGAGGCTGTGTAATCGATGAAATAAATATTCGCTAATTGTGGTCATGGTAGTAGGAAATTAGTTAATCATTAATATTACTTATGCCTATTTTTACTTAGACTAACTACCTAAATATTATACAGGATATTTGATTTGATTGAGTTACCCCAGTGGGGGCAAGATGCATATATCACAATATTTTTACAATTAATATCTATATCTCATCTAAGTAGAACATACTGTATATATAATAACAAGATTATCATATTGACAATCCAGACTTTTTGGTTGGATATTTCAGTCCAGAAAGGAGCCAGAGGTTAAAACTCCTATCTCATAGCGCTAGGGTTTTACACAGATGACTTGAGAATACCTTGGAAATCAAAATATTGCGCCTCACCCCTGTTTACCTGTGATTTCTGGGGGTGAGGTTATGTATTTTATGCAGCATTCCTAAGCGGATTCAATTAAGGCGCTCCAGTCAGCAGGTAGGCGGGATGTTAATTCCTGGATTTTGTCTTTGACAGCTGCTTTGGTGACTCGCAGAGTTTCCTGAATTAGCTCACTAGCTTGAATATCATCTAATTTGAATTGTTCGCAAATCACAGCAATGTACTCATCAGCGGAAATAGGCAGCTTTCTGACTTGGTGGGAGTGCAGTCTTTGATAGTTAAGAGGCTCAGGAAGGTTGTCGGTGAGTTGGTGTGCTTGTTCTTCGTCTAGTTTGCTGGCTAAAATTCCCAGAACTGCTTTGACGGCTGCATCAGCTGTTTCTCTATCTGGGATGAACGAGAGTTTACCCGCAGCATCGAGAAATTGTTCATATTCCATTGTGTCCCTCGTTGAATTTGTATAATAATTCTTTGGTAAATCAATTAAACTCGGACTTCTTCAGGCCAGAGTTCTCGTAATGCTGGGGGCATCATATTAATCACATCGTCAATTTCGCCTCTGGTGATCCGTTCAGCTAGTAGCTGGAATACGGCACGGACTACAGTCTCCGCATCTATGTCTGGTTCGGTTCTGCGGAAGTCATCACGGATATGCTGTAAAAATGCTTCTTTATTCCTTTCTTTGGTGGGGGTGGCTCCGGGTCGCCAGTTTTCGTAATAAAACCCCCCTAGGAGGATGGGTAACTGCGCTCCTAAATGTGCTGCTTCTGGTACAGTTAGGCGATCGCGCAGGGCGTGCAATGTGGAACGCAAGGCTTGAAAGACTTGGTGTTTACTTTCCCAGCCCAGTTTATTACACAGGTCATTGACCCAAGGAATTGTAGTTTGAACTGTCGTATCAAAGATATCCAGTCCTGTGATTGTCATATTGATGGCTCCTATCAAGTGCCTTGATTTGGCAAGGGTGGGGATTTAGGGCACAAGTCCCGACTCTATTGGATTTCAAGGCTTTTTATGTCCTCCAGTCCATCCTAATCAGTGAGCAATTCTTTCTCCTCTGACTAATGGGGTGTCATTCCTGATTTACGGCTCTATCTCAGGGATTTTTTCCCTGTTGAAACATACTGTGATATGAATTACACCATTATACCCGACAATAATAGTCGGGTATGTTTGACGGGTATTTTGAGTCGTGTTAGCATCAATTCACAGTTGACTGACAAAACAGGGAAGGCTTCATTTATGACTCAGGCAATCACCAAAGATACGCAATCAACAACCTCGACTTTAAAAGCTTTAAAGTGTAAAGAATGTGGTGCGGAATACGAACTTAAAGCCAGTCATGTTTGTGAGTTATGCTTTGGTCCACTGGAAGTTAAGTATGACTACAGTGAGTTGCGGCTGAGTGTGACCCGTGAAAAAATCGCCGCTGGACCCAACTCTATTTGGCGCTACCGTCCCTTTCTGCCCGTCGCAACTGACAATGTTATAGATGTGGGAACAGGTATGACTCCCCTGGTACGTTCCCACCGGTTGGCTCGTCGCCTGGGTCTCAATAAACTTTATATTAAAAATGATGCTGTGAATATGCCCACCCTGAGCTTTAAGGATCGGGTGGTGTCAGTGGCTCTCAGCCGGGCGCGGGAATTGGGTTTTACTACCGTGTCCTGTGCTAGCACTGGTAACTTGGCAAATTCTACAGCTGCGATCGCCGCTTATGCTGGTTTAGATTGTTGTGTATTCATCCCCGCAGATTTAGAAGCTGGTAAAATTCTAGGCAGCTTAATCTACAGTCCCACACTGATGGCAGTTAAGGGTAACTACGATCAGGTGAATCGTCTCTGCTCGGAAGTTGCTAATACACACGGTTGGGGTTTTGTCAATATCAATTTGCGTCCTTATTATTCTGAAGGCTCCAAGACTCTCGGCTTTGAAGTAGCAGAACAATTAGGCTGGGAACTACCAGATCACATTGTTGCGCCCCTAGCTTCTGGTTCTTTGTTTACAAAAATTTATAAAGGTTTCCAAGAATTCGTAGAAGTCGGTTTAGTAGAAGGTAAGAATGTCCGCTTTAGTGGCGCTCAAGCCGAAGGTTGCTCACCCATCGCCGCAGCCTTCAAAGAAGGTCGCGACTTTATTAAACCGGTAAAACCAAATACAATTGCTAAATCCATCGCCATTGGTAACCCAGCCGATGGGATTTATGCGGTAGAAATTGCCCAAAAGACTGGCGGTAATATAGAATCGGTCAATGATGCAGAAATTATTGAAGGCATCAAGCTATTAGCAGAAACTGAAGGTATTTTTACAGAAACAGCAGGGGGGACAACCGTGGCTGTGCTGAAAAAATTAGTCGAAGCTGGTAAGATTGACCCTGATGAAACTACCGTGGTTTACATTACCGGCAATGGTTTGAAAACCCAAGAAGCAGTTCAAGGTTACGTCGGTGAACCTTTGACAATTGATGCTAAACTCGATAGTTTTGAACGTGCCTTAGAGCGCTCTCGCACACTTGACCGCTTGGAATGGCAACAAGTTCTAGTTTAGTTAGAAGTTGTGAGTTAAGGGTTTTTTCTCACTTTCAATTCCTAGCTGCACTCTTAACTCTATTATTCACTCGCAAATTTTTAGTTCTATGGCTGTTACAGTTTTAGTTCCCACCGCCCTACAAAAATTTACTAATAACCAAGCTACCCTGACTTGCACTGGTAGTAATGTATCCGAGCTGTTCGATTCTCTAGAGGAAAACTGTCCAGGGATAAAATCCCGGTTGTGCGATGAGACAGGACAGGCGCGACGGTTTCTCAATTTCTATGTTAATAGTGAAGATATCCGGTTTTTAGATGGGATAAATACACCCCTGAAAGATGGGGATGAGGTGAGTATTGTCCCAGCGGTGGCTGGTGGTTGATTAGGTAGTGATTAGTCATTGGGGGTGCATAGCAGGTTGAGTTGACCGCGATCGCCTGGCTGTCCTATGTCAAAATGAAGTTAACCGACCACGAAAAACCGAGCGATCGCTCCCCAAGCTAGACAAAGGATTGACCAGAGCAATGGCAGAAGAAAAGAATCAAAATCAAGGGGCAGAAGTAGCCCCCAAAGCCGAAAAACCCGCAGCTGCTGCGAAAAAGGAAAAACCCCCAGCTGTGGAAGATAAGCCCTTTGTGGAGTTTATGGAGCAGCACTACTTACCAACTTTGCAAAAAGCGATCGCCGAGCAAGGTGTACAGGACTTACAGCTGTCCTTTGCCAAACAGAAACTTCCCATCGCGGGCTTTCAGTCAGCCGAAGAGTGTTGGCAAGTTATCGGTAGTTGGCAAAATGGCCAGCGTCAGTTTAATGTATATTTCCCAGAGGAAAGTATCACTGGCAAAAAGGGATTTTCCTGTAACGAAGGTAAAAAACCCAGCACACTGGAGTCATTCCTAATTGATGAGCGCAAAATTACATTAGACCTTTTAGTATTTGGTTTAGTGCAGCGTTTAAACGGTCAAAAGTGGCTAGGTAGAAATTAGTTAAGTTCGTCAAAGTAGTAGGTGACAACTCCAGTAATGGGGTTGTTACCTATTCTGACATAGCCTGATGTTAACATTTCCTTCAGCGTAGCTTCTACTTCTGCAAAGCCTGCACCTGTAGCACTTACACCTTGAGTAACGGTCAAAGTACCACCCTTAGCTTCTGCGGCGCGAAGCAATGCAATCATTAATTGCTCACCAGTGGGGTGATAGACTTGAGAGGCGATTGCCTGTTGATTCATAGGTACACCCATGGGAGACAAACCCGCTTTAGCTCTCAGTTTCTGTTCATAGTCATTAATCATATTGGGGATGAGGAACAAATCTACAAATTGCCCTACACCAAATACACCCCCAGTAAACAGCCACAACAGACCAGTGCCGATTTTACCGTTGTATAAACGATGCAATCCTCCTAAGCCAAAAAATAAGGCTGCACTCAAGATATAAGAGACAAGAAGACGGTCATTATGCTGATTTTTTTCAGGATTCATCTTATTTTCCACCCTTGAGATTTTATGTTGATTGACTTCCAGGTTAGTCGGGGTAATTTAAGGGTCTGATTCAATCCAATCATTGATATAACGGGGGACACATTCAGGAATAATACTTAATTATCTGTAGTAGAAGTAACTGTATTTAATTGAATCACATAGATTTGTCCAATGATCATTATGTGTGTGCTATTCTAACAACACTCTAACAAACTCATTCACGAAGATAGGGAATATTAATTGGTATGACTACTAATTGCTGATGATTAGTTCCTGGAAGCAGCAAATATTGTTGCAACTCTTAACTTTTTATATACTAAATTTTAGGCTGCATATTGGTAGACTGAACTTTATACAAATAAACTATTCTGGTCTCCTGCGCCTTGCGAGAGCATGACCCCGATACCAATTGACTCAGACTGTGTAACAGATATAATCGTCTGGACACCCAGATGTATTCTCACTTTCAGCAAAAAATTGGTATAGGCTTTGTAATCAAGATCCTAAAGACAAAAGAGCAATTAAAACATGGTAGATTCCCTCAAAAAACCAGGCTTTGAAGAAATCCGTCCAGGGGTAAAAGTCCCGGCTAAAGAAACCCTATTGACACCCCGTTTTTACACCACCGATTTTGATGAGATGGCTAAGATGGACATCTCCGTCAATGAAGACGAGTTACAAGCCATCCTAGAAGAGTTTCGTGCTGACTACAACCGCCATCACTTCGTTAGAGATGGGGAGTTTGAGCAGTCCTGGGAGCATATTGACGGGGAAACTCGCCGATTATTCGTGGAATTCCTAGAACGTTCCTGTACAGCAGAATTTTCGGGATTTTTACTGTACAAAGAACTGGGTCGCCGTTTAAAGGGAAAAAGCCCCGTATTAGCTGAGTGCTTCAACCTCATGTCACGAGATGAAGCTCGTCATGCGGGCTTTTTGAACAAAGCTATGTCAGACTTCAATCTGTCCCTAGATTTGGGCTTTTTGACTAAGAGCCGCGCTTATACCTTTTTTAAGCCAAAATTCATATTCTACGCTACTTATCTTTCAGAAAAAATTGGTTATTGGCGCTATATAACTATTTATCGCCATTTAGAAGCAAATCCTGAAGATAGAATCTACCCAATTTTCCGGTTCTTTGAAAACTGGTGTCAAGATGAAAACCGTCATGGGGATTTCTTTGACGCTATTATGAGATCCCAGCCGCAAATGTTGAACGACTGGAAAGCCAAGCTGTGGAGCCGCTTTTTCTTGTTGTCGGTGTTTGCTACTATGTATCTGAATGATATTCAGCGTCAAGATTTTTATGCTTCTATTGGTCTGGATGCCAGAGAATACGACATCTATGTGATTAAAAAGACCAATGAAAATGCGGGTCGAGTCTTCCCCTTGATGCTGGATGTAGATAACCCTGAGTTTTATCAGCGTTTAGATGTGTGTATCCAGAATAATGAAAAATTAACTGCGATCGCCAACTCCAAAACGCCCAAATTCTTACAATTCTTCCAAAAACTGCCCATTTATATCTCTCATGGGTGGCAGTTTTTGCGTTTGTACTTAATGAAACCCATTGATACTGTTTCTACCCATGGCGCAGTTCGTTAGGTGAGATAATTAATTTTTGTTTGGGAAATTTTGTGGTTTTGTGGTTTTGTGATCTACAGAACCACTTTTTTTATCGAAAGACTGGGAGCAAATTTAGCTGAAAAACGTCATCACGGAGTAATACCAGGGAGGTATACCGTGATTGCTCAAGGTTTTAGTACTAAGCTCCCACTGTTGCTGACATTTTGCTTGTTGACTAGCTTGTTACCTGCCTCTGGCTCAGTTTTATGTCCAGCTATTGCTGTAAAATCCGATCGTGTCAGTAGAGGTTATCCCAGAGATGGGAACAGTGGTATAAATGGCCGACCCGGGCGCAATGGTCGTGACGCTGGGAATCAAACTATTTTTGTCGATAGTTCATCACTCAACCTTAACCTGTGGGGAGAAAATGGAGAAGAAGGGGAAGACGGTGGTGATGGCCATAGACCCGATTGCGATCGCGACAATAGGAATACCAGCCATGATATTCACGCACCAAATGGCGGTAGAGGGGGGAATGGCGGTAGGGGCGGAAATGGCGGGAATGGTGGCTCACTGACTGTTTATTACCCAGATATTGCACATTTGCGGTCAATTTTTGTTAATAGTACCCCTGGAGAAGGTGGAAGAGGTGGACGGGGTGGTAGGGGTGCATTGGGTTGTAGATGTCATAGACGCAGTTGGGAGATAGAAACCTGTACAGGAACCCGTGGTAAACCAGATTATAAATGCACCAAGAAGCGTTATCGGTGTTATGATGGCGGCACTGGGAGTCATGGTATAGATGGTAGAAATGGAGATAGAGGCCGCCTAGGAACCTTGAGTATTGTTAACAGCAAGGAACCCTTAGCAGTGGAGAATTACCAGCTACAACTGCCAATAGAACAGCTAACCACTCAGCAGTATCAACTTACCAAAAATAAGTGGAACCTGCGCCGGGGTGCTGCTTCTCTCCTGGCTCCTGGTTCTGTGATAGGTGATGAATATCGGGAGTTTGAACAGCGTCTAGAAGTTGATTTTCAACTGATTTGGCAGGAGAAACAACCCATTTCTAGGTTTAATGGTCAACCTGTCATAGTGAGTTTAACTGATAGCAAACAGGTAAAAATTAGCTTCCCTGATGATTTATGGGTTGAAGGTAGCTATAAAACTGACCCTGATCTCACCACATTTACTGTTAACTATGCTATACCCCAAAGGGATGTCACCAGGTTAGCAGTGGCAGAATTTGCTGATGCTGGGGAAAACCTCAAATTAAAAGTAGTAGATTTGGCGGCTCAGTCGGAAGTAATTGCCACTGAATTTCAGGTAAAATTCCGGGTAGGAGATAGGTTTGCTGACTTCCCTAATTACATAACTGAATATGAGGGAAAGATTCCCGGGGAATTTGTCACCCGTGACCATAACCGTTTTATCTTAGCTTTGGGTAAGTTAAAGATTCCCAAGGATGTTATACTTCCAGGGACACAGGTTGATATTGAGGTAGTGGCTACTCGTTCTTTGGGTGAACGTTCCACAAAGCAGACAATTACTTGGCAAGGTTTGATCCGTCAATCCCGATAGTTATTTTTTATTTACTTTTTATTTGTTTATAGCATTTCCCATGCTCGTGAGGTACAAAGTTGTTTAGTTTCAGGGAATAGGGAACAGGGAATAGGGAATTGATGTGTACTTCATTAGCCTGAAAAAGGCTTGATTTGTTTATTTGTTTAAATTACGTTTCATTTGTTCTAACTCGTCTTCAGTTTCCCAACGGCGAAATTTTTCTTCTAAATCGTCGAATCCTGTGGTATAATTGCTAGTAGAATTCCACCAGCCATCGGTTTTTAAGTGCTGCTGGCTTTGAGCGCGGGCTGTTTGGGCTTCCGTGGCTTTGGCTTGCACCTCCTGACGGCGGGCTTGAATTTTCCGGAGTAGTTCTTGAGATTGGGTGATGCGTTCTTTTAACCCCTGCATTTGTCCCCATCGCTGGTTACCTTCCCGTAATAGGGCGGCTTCCCTTGCTTGTGCTGCTGCGGC
Source organism: Anabaena sp. CS-542/02 (assembly GCF_028331085.1). Lineage (NCBI taxonomy): Bacteria > Bacillati > Cyanobacteriota > Cyanophyceae > Nostocales > Nostocaceae > Anabaena > Anabaena sp. CS-542/02. Next base: position 1,399 of record NZ_JAQMTM010000162.1, on the reverse strand, counting down.
TAAATCCGGTCTACCTGCATTTTGAGCTTTTTGTACCCGGATGTGCCAACGCTGAATTTCTTGGGCGGTGGATAGGATTTGATCTTGCGATCGCTTTTCTTGTAATTTTAAATCTGCAATCAGTTTTAAAGTATCTTCTTCTTGCTGTCGCAACTGTTCTAACAGCGCTTCTAATTCCAGATGGGGATTATTACGCAAGAATTCTTCTAAACGGTCTTCTAGAAACCGACTCAAATCATCAAATAAGCCCACGGGAAAAACTCCAGAAGTTGTGAATGTATTTATTCTATTCTAGATTTGGATGGATGATAAAGCCGGTAATCATACGGACTACATTGGTAAACTCTTGGGGATTACCTTGTAAGTAAGCAGCATAACTTACAGGGTCATGCACTTCCACCATTTTCTTAGGTCTATCCAACTTAATCACCTTGTTTTCTGGGGTGAGTTCACCGACTACAGACAGTAAGGTTCTAGCCCTTTTCTCATCAGGTCCTTTGAGGACTTGTAGCACTAGTCTACCATCAACAATCTTGCTGGTAGATACGCCCTTGTTTTTGTAGTCCTTCAGGTGTTGACCATCAATACATAAAAAAGTATGCCCTCCAATGGTGACGTTATTGTCATGAACAACAAAAGCCCAAGGTTCTGGATGCTCTAAAGGCGTAAGGTCTGGGTTGATGGTTTCCTGGTCACTCTGATTAGTTGGCGTTGAATTCATATATGTTTTTTATGCTCTTGGCTAAATTATACCCCACATATCCCGGACTTCTAGCTAAATTATCCTAAGATTATCTCTAATTATCTGAGAAGTCGGGGATCTTACGCCCCCGGGGTGGCGACTATATCTGTTGTTAAACGCAAAGGGGCGCAAAGGTTGGCGCAAGGGTACGCAAAGGTTTATTTTCTATGGCTTTGAGAGGGTGGTTTGTACGGACTCCCTGGGTGGCGACTATATCTGTTGTTAAACGCAAAGGGCGCAAAGGTTGGCGCAAAGGTACGCAAAGGTTTATTTTCTATGGCTTTGAGAGGGTGGTTTCTAAGTTTTGTCTCCCTAGCTATCAGACATCCTCTTAACAATATTCATGGTTTCCACACTGACTCTACACACGCGCATTAATAAATCTATGACCTGTTCTTTATAGTCTGCAAACCGGTAAGTATTAAACTTTTCTGCAATGGTGGGGTCTTTGGGTTTCTTCTCTTTATATTGATCTAAAATCCACTCTAAGGCGCAACGATTGCCTAGCATATATTCCCATGCTATACTAGGCACACCTTGTAATGTAGTCACATCATCTAAGATAATACTTCCCTTGGTTTTATCAGCCTTTAACTTCGGCTTGGGTGTGGTTTGGTTACCCTTTAAAGGAATATCAACCCGACTGAGTTTGTAGGG
>NZ_JAQMTM010000015.1:0-11851 GCF_028331085.1 Anabaena sp. CS-542/02 | reverse complement strand
GAATGATATGCCGCTCCACAACTTGCATATATGATACACATGCAAAACATCATATATAATAACATTATTTTGTAAGTTGTGTCAATCAAATGTTAATATCTAACTATATATGACTATATTTCTGTTATTCAAACCCAATACTCAAGAGCAGAATGTGAGTGTCAAGCTTTTAGAGGATGTTTTATAAGTTTTCCACAGGTAATTTTTATCTTAGGGAACAGGGAACAGGGATTAGAGAACAGGGAACAGGGAACAGGGATTAGGGATTAGGGATTAGAGAACACGAGGAAGTAATAAAATCAAGTCCCATTCCCTGGTGAAGGGAATGGTGAGGGTGGGGGTAAAACAATATTTGATACACTAATCATACCTTTTAAAACATCCTTTTATGTTTTATCCAGTAATAATACTTAAAATAACTCAAAATAATTCCCTCTGGGCTAGATAACGATTTAAACTTCTTATCCTCACCTTGTGAAAAAGCAATAAATCCTCACTACCTCAAAGATGTAAAATTTTTGTTAAATTCATTAAGCATCTACAGCTTGCCCAGTTTTTATAAGGTACTCAGTATGACATCCACAGCATCTTCCGCCCTGCCAAATTTTTGTGAAGGAATCCAATATTTTGGTGAGGCGTTGCAAAATTTTGCAACTTATGGTAAAGTTGCCGCAATAGAACCAGGAAAAAAGGCGATCGCCGATCCCACAGATCCCGCGGCGGTATATCAAACCTTACTAGCTGCCGATGCCCTGCGCTATTTAACCCTACAAGTCACAGCCAGTAAAGCTTCCGGACATCCGGGGGGTTTCGCAAGTCAAGCAGAAGCCTATGCAGCCTTGGTAATGCTAGGTCATAAAAACATCATGACAGAAGTGGGACACCACGCCCCCGGATTCTATAGCGCTATGTTTTTAGACCGCTCCCTAGAAGACATGGGGATTAATACAGTACAGCAACTGCGCGATCGCTTCCGGGAAAAGCACGGACTTTTAGGGCATCTTTCCGGCTACATCCCCGGCATTCTTGCACCCGCCGGACCCCTAGGACAAGGACAACATTTTGCCATGTCAGCCGCACTGCTGCACCCAGATAAATTATTCCCCTTCACCCTGGGTGACGGCGGACTAGGTGAACCATATATTATGAGTTCCATGGCACATTTTAACACCGCCTATCCCAGTGCCACCAACTTCCTACCCGTCCTAGTGTGGAACGGCTACAGCCAAGAACATCATAGCATGGTTTCCCTCAAAACCAACGCCGAAATGAAAGCCTACTGGCAAGGAAACGGTTTTGCCGAAGTAATTCTAGTCGATGCCAAAGACTTTGACGACCAACACCAACCAGGGGACTATGTTGATAGTACCGCCTTCTCCTTTGAGCAGCGCCTAGCCTTCACCAAAACCGTACTTTTAGGCATAGATAAAGCCGCCCACTCCGCCCTCAACGGCAAACTTACCGTATTTATCATTAAACAACTCAAAGGCGCAGGGGTTCACGCCCGCGGTTCCAAATCTCATAACCTCTACCCCAAAGACACCCTAGACGCACCCCACATTATCAGCGCCTTGCAAAGCCGCGCCCTCCCCGCAGAAGCTTGGGAAACAGTCAGAACCAACGCCGAACGCGCCGGTGGCGGACCCGCAGCCAAAACAGTAGTCACAGAATTTGAATTACCATTACCAGACCTAGGGAAATTACCCCTAGAAGAATATACAGTCGCCGGTGACCCCCAAGTTTCCACCACCGCCATGGGGCGCTTAGTGGGAATCGTCGGTAAACAAGATAGTAAATTCCTAGTCACCAACGCCGACGGTAACGAAGCATCAGGAATTGCTAACATTAACCAAGCCCTCAAAGTCATTCACCCCACCACCGACGATTTATATAACCAAGCACCCAACGGTCAAGTTTATGAACCATTGAGTGAAGATGCTTGCGCAGGTTTAGCTGCAGGTTTAGCCCTCATGGGTGCGAGAACCCTATGGTGTTCCTATGAATCCTTTGCCATCAACGGGTTACCAATTTGGCAAACAGTCATCCAAGCCATGGCAGAATTACGCCGTCAAACTCCCTCAACCATTACCTTATTTACCGCCGGTGCATTAGAGCAAGGCCGCAACGGTTGGACACACCAACGCCCAGAAATTGAAGCATACTTTGCTTCCCTCATGCGTAATGGTAATGTTTTCCCCCTATTTCCCCCCGACGCTAACAGCATTCAAGTTTGTTATGACTGGGCTTTGAACACCAAAAATAAAGGAATCGTCATCACCGCCAGTAAATCACCCTTACCCATTCGTACCACCCTAGAACAAACTCGCCAAGGTTTAGCAGACGGCGCAATCTTATTACAAGAAGTTGCTGGTGATAAACAAGTTGTATTTGCAGTCATTGGCGATATGACCTTAATTCCCGTATTTGAAGCTGCCGCTTTCTTAGAAACTGAAGGTATAGGCGTAAAAATTGTTTCCATCATTAACCCTCGCCGTTTGTATCGTCCTCATGACACAGCTTGGGAAACTTGCTCAGAACCCGATGGCGGTTTCATGGATGATGCTCAATTTGCCCAATTATTCGGTGGTGATGCATTGATTGGTGTCACTGGTGGCGCAGCGGCCATGCTTGAACCGATCATGTTACGCAGCAACTGCAAACGTGATACTTTCGCCTGGAAACGTGGGGAAACCACCGCCAGCGCCGGGGAATTGATGGCCTTTAACGGGTTAACTGCTGAAGAATTGACTAAACGCGCCATTGAATTAATCCACTAAACTCAGTTTTCACCCTTGACCACATACCCAACTCCCTTAGAGGATGTTTGTCAAGTCATGATTAGTGTATCGAATATTATTTAACCCCACCCTCTCCTTGCAAGGGTAGGTTTTTAATATGATCTGTGAAGGCAAGACTAGGAAGACAAGGAAGGAAAGTGGACAAGGAAGATTTTATCCGGACAATGATCTTTTAAGGGGCTATTTTTCTGACTAAAAATACAGACTTTGTACTGTTTTTCTCCCTTGTCACCTTGTCCACCTTGTCCACCTTGTCTTGTCCTTGTAAGGGGAGGGGACTGGATTTTATTGTTTTTTGTGTGTTCGGTTTGTTCCCCAATCCTTCGGTGTTCCCTGTTCGGTGTGTTCCCTTTCCTCACTGATAATTTCTCAACTCAAATAAGATTCCTATATTACCTAGAAAATTGACCAATAGGCATTCTGGGCGGTGCTGTTCTCCACATTAAATCAATCTCCTGTGCTGTCAGTTCATAGGCTTGGTTAACTAAATCAGCCAGTCGATATTCTAATTTTACAGCTTCATATTTCCGACTTTGGATTGCTGGAACATAATCATTATATCCTTGACGCAGCGCTTTAAATTGGGATACACCCAAAGGGTCAACCGTTTTAGATTTTGGCATTCTTTTTCTCACCTCTTCCACAAACTCAGCCAATTCTAAAGCAGCGAAATCTCCTAATTTTTGTCCCAGCTTCTCAATTTTAAATTCTATTTGCAACCACTCCAGGAAATCTTGCTCAACTTCCCCGTTCAGTTGAGTAATTTCAATTAACCGGGTGACTATTATTTCTACTTTCGTACGTATTTCTGCGGTAGGTGACGCAATGGGTAGAGTTTCCATCAAATAGCCAGCAGGGTTTAGAGCCTCATCTTTCATGTGTGGTAAATGTCGCCAATTATACCACCACATCAGAGGAGAATTGAGAACTCCCAGAATATATAAGTCAGATGTGGGAATGATAAAAGCTTTATTATTTGCAAAATATCCTCTGGTATCATAGCTGTAAGCTGGATGAAATTGGATTTCTTGGTATATAATTTTAGGCTGAGAAAATAATTGCCAGTAGTTAATAGTATCTTGTATTTCATACCATTTAAAACTACCATATTTACGTCCATGCCAATTATCTTTATTTACGTGCTTAGGACGAGGTTCTAGGTTGTATTTATATTCAAGCAAATGATTTTTAATCGATGGGTAAGCATCAATATCAATCCCTCGACGTGCGAAAATCATCCATAAATTTTCCCATTTAGGAACCCACCTTTTAATATCTTGGCCTCTTAAATAAGGCTTAATGATTTCTGCAGATTTCGGGTCAGCTTGAACCAACTTATTCTTAGTCGCTTCATCTATTAAAAACGCCTCATTAAAACCTGTACAAACTCCCCAATAAGGTTTTACCCCAGCAAACTCCCTTAAGGGAACTCCCACCCGCTGAATTTTCCCCATTAATTCCTCAACCGCAGGAGGTTCTAAACTCCAAGCATTGCTAGTAAACCGCGACCAAGGGATAGTATAACTGTTCTCTGGATTCTGCACATATTGAGTCAGGTTAATTTTAGCTATCTCCTGACGGGGAACAGAACAAACTAAAACTGATTGATTCTCATTTGATATCTCAACAATTTTAGGTTTCCTCACTACCACAATACAGGGAAAAGTATCAGCATCTTGAAAAATTGGCGCGTGTCCAAAATCTATAATTTCTTCAAATACACTCGACTCAGAAAAGAACCGTCGCAACGGTTCACCGTAACCAGAACGTAACCATTTATTAGTAACAATATAAGAAAGTATTCCTTCTGGCTTTAATAAATTTAAACCTTTTTCATAGAAATATACATACAAGTCAGCAGATCCATGATAGCATTTATATTTAGTTTGTAAATATGGTTTTATGTCAGATAGCAGAAGCTGACGGATATAAGGAGGATTCCCAATTACAACATCAAAACCACCCTCAGCAAACACTTGGGGAAACTCACCTTCCCAATTAAAAGCTAAATCTGTCAGTTGTGAATCACCTACAATAGAATTACCAACTTTAATATGATCATCCAAATAAGTTAAACTTTTCCCCTGAGTTGCAGTTTTTAACCACAAAGATAACTTAGTAATTTCTACCGACTCCGGCGATAAATCAACGCCAAACAAGTTATTACTGAGAATAGTTCTATCTAATTCGATATTTTCTAACCCCTGATATTCCAGAAAGCGTAAATTATCATTAACTCGTCGATACTGACTTTCTAAATAATCAAAAGCTGCAATTAAAAACGCACCTGAACCACAAGCGGGGTCAAGAACTCGCGTTTTTACTAATACCTCATCTCGGTAAGTTAACCAAAACTGAATTTCTTGTTCTCGCTGTTGTAGTGTATCTGCTGCTAGCTCAAACCGCTGTCTTAACTCATACTCTCGCGTTTGCAAATAACCACCAATGGCCACTTCAACGATATATTGAGTAATATAAGCAGGGGTGTAAAATACCCCTAATTTCTTCCGCTTACCTTGTTTTTTATCAAATTCCTTTTGAGTGATATCAGCTTTTAACTCTTCTAAATCTGTAATTGACTGCTCAAAAATCCGTCCCAGAATATCTACAGAAACTTCGGAATCAAAATCAAAGCGCGTCAGTTGTTTCAGTTGAGTACATAAAGAATCTGGAATATTTAACTGTTCATCTAACAGGGAATCATGTTGAAACAAACCCCCATTATAACCCGGAATTGGTGGATCATCATGACCTTGGTCAACCCAGCGGAAAACATTTTTATAAATTTCCCAAATCGGAACAGGATTATAAGGGTTTCTACTATCATGAGCATTACTAATTGTCCTCTCTGGTAATAGTCCCCTATCCTCACAAAAAGCAATAAATAAAATTCTATCTAAAGTCTTTTGTGCTTTCTCAATTAAAACTTGCTCCCGGTTGGGAATATTTAAATCACAGATAAAGCGGAAATGTTTAACAATGTTTAATCTAACTTGCTGATATTCCTCATAGAGTTGTTTTGTAATTTCCTCTTGTGCTTGATTAGAAGCAGTTAACAACCTATCAATTACAGATAGATTTTTAATGGGTAAAAAATTTTCCCGACAAAAAATAAAGTAAAATATTTTAAATTCCTGGAAATCTGCTAAATCTGTCAAAGAGAACCTTTGATAATAAGCAGGAGTTTTATTAATGTGATAGAGTCTTAACTCTCGATAATTAGAAATAATAATCCAATGACAATCATGTGTATAATTAGCATAATGCCATCCTTGATCAACCGCTGATTTGTCCCTTCCAGATACAGCACGGTCTAAATTATTTTTACTTCCTTTTAATTCAATAGGTGCAACAACTAAACCCTGTAATTTTACTTGACCTTTATGGTTTTCTACAGCTGTAAAAAATCCCAAAGCTGCATCAGCAGCACCCCCACCATCAGCGATATGTTTTTCTGGGTAAATTTCCCATGCTTTACCACCACCATCAATTACCGAACGATAACCCAACACATTTTGAAAGATATCTTTGAGAAAATCACCATGTAAGGAAACTTCACTCATTTGGTCAAGTGTACCTGTTTGTAGAGCCTTAACCCATTTTTGAATAGTCTGGTGACGTTGCTCTAAATCGGAGGGAAACTTAAAATTACCTAAAGCATTTTTGAGAGCCTTTTTTTGAAATAAAGCTTTATCATCTTGCTGAATCATATATCCATATTCTCAGTAACTATATGCTGTTTTAAAAAAGCTTAAACTCATGTATAAATAAACCAGTATACATTATACATCAGCATCTACCATCTCAATAATCAATGACACATATACCTGATCGTTATGAACTACTTAGTAACTAAATATACGTTATATATTGTTGAGATTTTATACCTGCGTCTTAATCCATCTTAATATTCACCCATAGGTAAAAAAATGGGGACACCACCGACTGAACAGCAGTATCCCCAAAAACCTATTGCCAAATATAGATAAGGATAAACAAAACAATCCAAATTACATCTACGAAGTGCCAGAATAACGAGGTCGCATTGACCCCAAAGTGACCGGAATCGTAGTTTCCCGGTAAGAAAGAACGGAAAAAAATAATCAACTGTAACAGAATACCAGTGAGAACGTGCAAACCGTGAAAACCAGTCAGCAGATAGAACATCCCACCGAATACCCCGGAAGTGAACCCAAACTCCAGGTTACTCCATTCAATACCTTGTCCCACTAAAAAGTAGGTACCCATGGCCATAGTGGCGGCCAGATAGATGCGAAATCCCCTTAAATCGTGTTTTTGTAGGGCTCGTTCTGCTAAGTAAATCACAAAGCTACTGGAAACAAGAATGACTGTATTGATGGCGGGTTCTATAATTTCTAGCCCGGAAACTCCATCTGGTAACCAGTTAGGAGTTGTGGTTTTGTAGACGATATACCCGGCGAAGAAACTCAGGAAGATAACGCTTTCCGATAGCAGGAACACAATGAAGCCAAACATTTTATTGCCTTCTTCGTCGTGTTCGTGTTCAACGCCTGTGTGATGGTGAGGTAATTGCAACTCTTCTGAGTTGATGGAACTGTCCATTGATGGGAATTCTCCTTTTTTAAACCCAGAGGAACGCGGAGATTTAGTCTGCGTTTTTTAATGCGGGGTTGTTGGCTGTTAAGGGTTCTAATTTGCCGTAGCCGTAAGGTTCAGAAATAATGATGGGAATTTGTTCAAAGTTTTCCACTGGGGGGGGTGAAGAAACCATCCACTCTAGTCCGATCGCTCTCCAGGGATTATCAGGTGCTTTTTCCCCTTGCATCCAGGAAATGACCATGTTGAAAATGAATGGTAAGGTGGACATTCCCAGCATGAAAGCCCCCAGACTAGCGATAATATTCCAAAATTCGTACTCTGGAGCGTAGGAGGAAACCCGGCGTAACATTCCTTGCAAACCCAAGGGGTGCATGGGCAAAAAGTTAAGGTTAGTGCCAATGAATGTTAACCAAAAGTGCAATTTACCCCAGCCTTCGTAGTACATTCTGCCGGTCATTTTGGGGAACCAGTGGTAAATTGCAGAGTATAAACCCATAGTCACTGTGCCAAAGAGGACATAGTGAAAGTGACCGACCACAAAGTAAGTATTGTTGACGTGTACATCTACAGGTACTGAGGAAAGCATAATACCTGTGATACCGGCGAATACAAACATGATTAAGCCACCCAGGGAAAACAGCATGGCTGTATCTAGCCGCAGTTTACCCCCCCAAATGGTCGCTACCCAAGCAAATACTTTAATCCCTGTGGGTACGGATACAAACATGGTGGTAAGCATGAATATTAACCGCATCCAACCAGGTGTACCACTGACGTACATATGGTGTACCCAGACGATACCACTGACTACCGCAATTAACATTGAGGAGATGGCAACTACTTTGTAGCCAAACAATGGTTTGCGGGCGTAGACTGGGAATATTTCTGAGAAAATGCCAAAGATGGGCAAGATAATGACATAAACAGCCGGGTGGGAGTAAAACCAGAAGTAATGCTGAAACATCACTGGATTACCGCCGTGGCTGGGGTTAAAAAAGGCAGTCCCTGCGGTCAGGTCTAGTAGTAACATCACTGCACCGGCTGTGAGTGCAGGTAATCCAAACAATTGGATAATCTGGGCGCTAAATACTGCCCAGACAAATAAAGGCATCCGAAAGAAGCCCATCCCCGGGGCGCGCATCTTGACGATGGTGGTAACAAAGTTAACAGCACCCATGATGGAGGAAACACCGGAGATGGCTACTGCTAGTAACCAAACTACTTGACCATTAATTAAGTTACCGGTGGGGTTTTGCAAGCTTACTGGTGGGTAAGACCACCAACCGGCTTGGGCTGGACCACCGGGGACTAAGAAACTGGTCATTAAAAGAATCCCCACCACCGGTACCATCCAAAAGGCCACGGCGTTGAGTCGGGGAAATGCCATATCCCTCGCCCCAATCATTAGGGGTACTAGATAGTTGGCAAAGCCTACTAGGGAGGGAAATGTCCACAAGAACAGCATGACAGTGCCGTGCATGGTGAACATCCCGTTATAAACGGTGCGGTCTACTAGGTCAGATTCGGGTGTAATTAGTTCTCCCCGAATTACCATGGCGAAGATCCCGCCGACGAGAAAGAAGATAAATGAGGTGACCAGGTACTGTATACCAATTACCTTATGGTCGGTGCTAAAGCTGAAGTATTTTTTCCAGCTACCTGGTTGCTCACCAGGGTGACTGATGTCTGTAACAGAGATATGTGTCATTGGTCATTACCCAGGATAATTGACTAGAGGAGATGTTGCTGGTGCTACTCTAGCCCAACCGTTTTTGACTGGCTGACTGGCTGCTTGGGCATACTCAGAGGCTGCCTGATTTGGGGCTGGTGTGGGCTTTTGGGTGGCAGCGTAGGATAGCCATTGATGGTAATCTTCGGGAGATTCCACAACTACATTGGCCTGCATGGTGGCAAAGTATGTACCACTATATTGAGAATCGGTTAACCGATACTGTCCCTCACGGATGGGTGTAAATTCAAAGTCAATGGTGTGGTTGGGTACAATGTCCTGCTTGAGGCGGAATGCAGGAATATAGAAGCCATGTAGCACGTCTTCTGATTTTAGTGCTAAACGTACCCGGCGATCGCTTGGTAAATGCAATTCTGTACTGGTAACATTTCTTTCAGGATAGTGGAACACCCACGCCCATTGTTTAGCCACTACATCAATGTTTTCTACCGGTTCCCCTTCCTCCTGGGGTGCTGCATCAGCCGATTCCATACTTACAGAATTATGCAAATGCACCAGTTCCATGGGTCCTTGAATCCCCATTTCCTCATACACTTGGTAGCTATAGGCAGCAATCCATAACACTAACATAATGGGGATAGCTGTCCACACCACCTCTAAGGTAACGTTACCCTCAATGTGGGGTCCATCGCTCAAGTCCCATCTTTGTGCCCGGTGGAAAATGATGGAGTACATCAGAGTCCCGGTTACACCTAAAAAGATGAATGCACCCAGGGTGACTAAGAAGCTAATTAAATCATCAATTAGCTCAGATTCTGCTGCTGCTTGGGGGGGAAGCCAGCTATAAGCCTGCTGTCCTATCCAGAGACTGATGATAGTCACAATGGTTGCAGCCACCAACACGGTGAAAATATTTAAAATCTTCCGCAAGTCCATAATTGTTAGTTACTTGAGCATTGTGTTTAGGTCAGCGCCCATTCTCAGCAAGTTATCTGCTGTATTATGTATGCCAAACTCTGCCGCCATTTGCGCTCCTAGTGTGCCGTGGACGTACATAATCAACATCACTACTATTCCAGTGGCTAAATAACTCCACTGCACCTCTTGTGCTGGGTCTTGACTCCAAATAAAACGCTGCCATCCTCTCCAAACAGTCATCCCTAGAATCAGCCCCAGCAAGAATACCCCACCCACACCATGCCAAAGCATGGTTTCCATGGCCTGCATTCCCCAAGCACTTTTGACATCACTAGATGGTGTTGCGAGCAGCATTTCATAAAAGCCCGCAGCTACAGTGAAAATAGTAATGATAGTGGAGCCGACCATGTTGTACCACCCCACATCAAAAAAGTTGGCAGGTTCGACAGGAATGGCTAAAAACTTGAAGACCCATTTTTGCCAGGGTAACAGCATACCTACAATATCAAAGGTAATGCCAATGATGAACAGACCCAAGGTAAGATGGACTAAGTTAGGATGAATGGGAATCGAGTAAGGTAGTCCATTAGCCCCGAATTGGCCGCTTATTTGATCAATTAATTCCGAGTTCATGGCAAGATACCTTCCTTGACTGCTTCAACAACTGGTACTGTGTGCAGTCCATATACCCACACCAGTTGATCTCCCAGATATACTTGCACGCCGACAATCACAGTTAACAACAACCCAGCCAGCATATAATGAATCGGCAATTTGTACGGGTTGCTGCTGCGAATTACATACCGCCAAGCTGTAACGGATGCGATAATTCCCGATAGGGACCAACCAACCAATGTATGTACATTTAATACTGATTTAGCTTGGGTGTAGGGTTGTGCTAAACCGGCTTCAAATTGACCGAAAATAATCGCCACGAAGATAGCGATGGTCGCCACAAACATATTCCACCAACTCACTTCAAATAGATGAGTTCTACCAGTAAAGTAACCGAGTATATCGCAGAAGAATGCAAACAAAACCATCGCAATTACGAAATGGACAATGATGGGGTGCATCGTATCTGGATACGGCAAATTGTGATCATTTAAAGATGTCAGATACTCAAGCATTGTGTTCTCCTGGACATATCTATCGCACCTCAGTCAATGTTGCAAATCCTCACACCACTATCATCATTAACACCTGACCGGAGTTTGTATGGCTACCCGCAGCGAAATCCGGTCAATGTCAAAATATCTTACTCCTAGGTCTCTACTGAAGCTCAAAGTGATGCCGTTACTATTTATCATCAAGCATTGAGTTCAGTTCATTTGTTCATGCCGATAATCTACAAGAGCAATTTTTAATTTATCTAACAAAATTGCTGTTTTTTGTTGGAACTGTGTAACCTATCTTTTAGCTTAAAGATTTTTTTACTAATTGTCAAAAAAAATTAGAGAAAGTTGGAAAATTGTTTATATGAAGCAATGGAATATTTCTCTAATGTAAATTATCTGGCTATTTTCAATAGCGTGGTGCCAGCCATACATTAATCAATTATTAATTTGTGATTTCCATGACTTAACACATCTAAGAGGATGTTTGGAAAGTATTAAACAGGTAATTTTTATATTAGGGAACAGGGAACACACAAAAAACAATAAAATCCAGTCCCCTCCCCTTATAAGGACAAGACAAGGTGGACAAGGTGGACAAGGTGACCAGGGAGAAAAACAGTACAAAGTCTGTATTCTTAGTAAGAAAAATAGCCCATTAAAAGACCATTGTCCGTATAAAATCTTCCTTGTCCACTTTCCTTCCTTGTCTTCGGTGGTCTTGCCTTCACAGATCATATTAAAAACCT
>NZ_JAQMTM010000161.1:0-26068 GCF_028331085.1 Anabaena sp. CS-542/02 | reverse complement strand
GGGTAATGTTAGATGCAAAATACAATCCTTGTATTCCGCACTAACTTTATTATTTTGCACCAAGGTAGGTAGAGAAATCGCCCGTTGGAATTTACCGTAATAAAATTCACTCTTGCTGACACCTTTATTTTCGGTTTTAGTTTCCGATTTCCGCTCACCAGTAATATAAACGGTGTCTTCTGTAACTTGTATATCCAGGTCTTTGGTGTCGATTCCTGGTATTTCTAGCTTGACATTAACTGCGTCATCCCCTGTGCCATTGACATGACTTATATAATACCAATGTACTTTCATTTAGCGATTGCTACGCAGTGCTGCAAGCAGGGCTTCGCGATCGCCTGTGCCAGTTGCGTAAGTCCTAATATAAACCGTATCTTCTGTCACTTGTATATCCAGGTCTTTAGTTTCCATTCCTGGAATTTCTAGCTTCACATTAATTGCGTTACCGGTTTCCCATATTTCCGCGGCGGGAACTTTACTGGTTTTATTCCTCCGGGGACAGCAGGAACAATCAATGATGTTAACGTCCCCATGGGAGGATTATCTGGTGTAGCCTGCGATGCAACCAACAATCTTTACTATCTGATCGGTCTACTTTGACGCTCCCCGACCTCAGAGGAGGGTTGAAAAGTGATGATTCATGTACCAAATGGTCTACAAAGCTAGTATCTGAATACACTTAATTACGTAAATTACTTAACTAGGGTCTTAGCACCCTAGTTTTTTTGTGTCCGGTGATTTTAATAATTTTTTATAATAAAACTTTAACAAAATATTTATTAAACTAATACATCTGTTTGTGGATAGATAATTAGTAGTTTAGTTATTGCTTTTGCCACTTTTAACTGATAAGCTTAAGCTCTAACAGTTAGTACGATATTCCGACTGTAATACCGTAGATTAATGGCAGACAATCCCATGAAATTCAATTTTTTCAAACAGAAATCTTTTTTTTCCAAGTTTCCAGCAATATCTACCCCACCACTGGTAGTGGGTTTGAGCCTAATAACCCTTGCACCATTTGCTATAGCAGTTACCTCTCCAAAGACTCAACTAATTAGTCAAAGGAGCAACCCCCAAAGGGTAGAAATTAATTTAGTATCTTATGCGGTAACTAAAGCTGCCTACCAGGAAATCATTCCGCAGTTTGTCGCTAAGTGGAAAAGGGAAAAAAAACAGGATGTGGTAATTCGGGAGAGCTATGGTGGTTCAGGTTCTCAAACCCGTGCTGTCATTGATGGCTTACCTGCTGATGTGGTGGCTTTGGCACTGGCATTGGACACTAACAAAATTCAGGATGCTGGTTTAATTAATCCGGGATGGGAAAAGGAAGCTCCCAATAATTCAATTGTTACTAGGTCTGTAGTAGCTTTAGAAACTCGTGCTGGCAATCCCAAGAAAATTAATACTTGGAGTGATTTAAGTAAACCAGGAGTTAAGATCGTGACCGCTAATCCAAAAACCTCTGGTGGTGCCAGGTGGAACTTCTTGGCGCTGTGGGGTGCTGTTACTAAAAATGGGGGTACTGATGCTCAAGCAAAAACTTTTGTGAGTCGGGTTTTCCAGAACGTGGTTGTGTTACCTAAGGATGCCCGTGAGTCTAGTGATGCTTTTTATAAAAAGCAACAGGGTGATGTACTGTTAAATTATGAAAATGAGGTGATTTTGGCGGCGCAACAGGGAAAGACTGATGTCAGCTATACGATTCCAGCAACGAATATTTCCATAGAAGGGCCTGTGACGGTTGTGGATAAAAATGTAGACAAGCGAGGAACTCGTGAGGTATCCGAGGCATTTGTAAAGTTTTTATTTACACCCGAGGCACAACGTGAGTTCGCCAAGGTGGGTTTTCGCCCTGTTAATCCTACAGTGGCAAGAGAAGTACAAAGTAAATTTCCTAAGATATCTCGATTATATACTATTGGCAATTTTGGTGGTTGGGATGCTGTTCAGAAGAAGTTTTTTGCTGATGGTGCAATTTTTGACCAAATTCAAGGCAGTCGGCGCTAAGTCTTACGGGGTGTTTGATAAGTTTTAGGCAGTGAAAATTTCAGCAAATCTAAGAGGTTGTTTGATAAGTTTTTAGCCATGCTTTACATCACATGGTCACCCCCTAAATCCTCCCTTAGTAAGATGGGAAACAAGAAAATCCAGTTCCCTGCTCTTTCCAACAGGAGGGTGAGGGAGGGGTAAAACAATATTGAGTACATTAATCATCACTTTTCAAACGTGCTTTAAAGGCTGAAAGTATAGGAAGAGGTTACCGCTATTTAAACTCGTGGAGGAGATACCTGCCATCAGTGGAGTTTAAATGTTGCCGTTGCAGATGGATTAACTAATTTAATTAACAGGTTTCTCTAATGACTTTACATTCAACAGTTCTGGTGGGACGGATATTAAGTCTTCCATGGACGTGGCGCATTACTGTGGCGTATTTGACAGTAATGTTGTTTATTCCAGTGATAGCCATGTTTCTCAAGGCTAGTACGGAGCCCCTGGGTAAAATTTGGGAAATAGCCACCAGTCCTTTGGCCTTGGCAACATATAACGTTACTTTTGTTACGTCACTATTCGCATCTCTGTTAAATGGAGTCTTTGGTACGGTGATTGCTTGGGTGTTAGTGCGTTATCAGTTCCCTTTAAAACGCGTCATAGAAGCGTCTGTGGATTTACCTTTTGCCCTACCCTCAGCAGTGGCGGGATTAACTTTAGCTACTGTTTACAGTCATAATGGTTGGATTGGCTCTTTGGTGGAACCTTTGGGTATCAAGATAGCCTTTACTCGCTTGGGGGTGGGGATAGCCATGACTTACATCTCCTTACCCTTTGTAGTGCGCACAGTGCAACCAGTACTACAGGAAATGGTGCGGGAAGTTGAGGAGTCTGCCTGGAGTTTAGGGGCTTCTGAATGGCAAACTTTTTGGAGGGTGACGTTCCCTGTGTTGTTACCCACAATTTTAACTGGTGTGGCTCTGGCTTTTTCCCGTTGTGTGGGTGAGTACGGCTCGACTGTCATTATTGCCTCGAATACACCATTTGAAGATTTAATCGCACCTATACTAATTTTCCAACGTTTAGAACAGTATGATTATAGTGGTGCAACTGTATTAGGTGCGGTGTTATTATTAATTTCCTTGGTATTACTAATGGGGATTAATCTGTTACAAGCCTGGGCTAGAAGATATGACACAAAATAAACAAAGAAATTGGGTGCCAGTAATCTTAATTGGCATCACTATTAGTTATTTGGGGTTAATCTTATATATTCCCGCTATTAACGTTTTTTACCAGGCGTTTAAAAGTGGTATAGGTGCTTTTGTATCTAATCTGACTCATTATGAGTTTCTCCATGCGGCTTGGCTAACGTTAGTAATAGCTTTAATTACCGTGCCTATTAATACCGTATTTGGACTCTGTGCAGCTTGGGGTATCGCCCGTCATAATTTCCCTGGTAGGGCCTTAGTACTGAGCATTATTGATTTGCCTTTTTCTATTTCGCCAGTGGTGGCAGGTTTAATGATTGTCCTGCTCTATGGGCGACAAGGATGGTTTGGGTCTTGGCTGGAAAGTAATAATATTACTGTCATCTTTGCCTTACCCGGTATGATTATAGCCACGGCATTTGTGACAATGCCCTTTGTGGTTAGGGAGGTAATCCCTGTGTTGGAAGAAACAGGCAAAGACGAAGAAGAGGCGGGTAAAACCCTGGGGGCTAACGAGTGGCAGATATTTTGGCGGGTGACTTTACCCAATATTCGTTGGGGATTGCTTTATGGGGTGATTTTAACTAATGCTAGGTCAATGGGCGAGTTTGGAGCTGTATCTGTGGTTTCTGGGAATATTGGCGGTTTAACCCAAAGCTTGCCTTTGTATGTGGAGGATGCCTATAAACAGTATCAAACTGAGTCCGCATACTCGGCGGCCCTGTTGTTGGCACTGTTGGCGGTGGTAACTCTGATTCTCAAGGGAATTCTGGAACGGAAAACCCACATTAACGATGTGGATTAATTGAGTTAGGCTATGGTTCCCGGTTACGGGGTTCTTTGTAGGAAATTACCACATTTCTGAAGGGGGATTTAATCATTTGTCTTTATAGAAGGGCAAAGAGTCGGTGAATCGGTTTTCATTAGCACTGACTTCTATCAAGATTGATGATTACCCCGCAATCCCATAGTCAGAAGTCGGGGATATCAGAAGGCAAAAAATCACAAAGCTCTCTGGGAGTGGGGATGGTACCATCAAGATATGGTACTACCAAGATTTCGCGGGGGCGTTAATTAACCTATACAGATACCTAACTTTGTGCTATTGATCGCTATTAGCTAAGACAACCCGCAGCCAGCCAGGCTTGGGGGAATATGCTATCTTTGGCTAGTAATGCTTCAATTGTGGTGTTGCAACCTTGGTTAATCTGGCCGCCAGCTGCTTTAATTATTCTAACTGTGCTGTCTTTTAATTTACTTGGTGATGGGTTGAGGGATGCTCTGGATCCCCGCAGTCTGCGAAGATAGAGGAGAAAAAAAGTTTTTTCCCCTCTATATATATCCTTTAATTTCCCGGTGCTGTGCTTAGGGAGCCAAGGCGTTACCGCGAATCAAACTACCAATAGTTTTAGCAGTAATTTTCAGTTGGGTAATGGGGTTAGCGGGGACAACTGTTTTATACAGATAGCTGTCAAATGTCAGCTTCTGTACATCCAGGTCATCGCACATTTCTACAAAGGCTTCCCGGGTAGCGTCGGAACGATAGAAGACAGTTTGCAGAATGTCTAATACTTTGTAGGTGAGTCCGTATTTTTTATCCCAGCGCTTCAAGTAAACCTTGAGGTCTTTTTCTGTGGGAATGGTTGCACCATTGTTAGACATTTCCACAATGGTTTCTGCACACATCCGCCCGGACTTAGCTGCAAAGTAAATACCTTCGCCGGAGGACTTGGTAACGTAACCAGCTGCATCGCCTACTAACGCAATGCGACCGACAACGCGACGAGGGCGGGGATGTTCGGGGATGGGGTGAGCTTCTACTTTGATAATTTTGCCGCCTGCTAGCTTTTTGGCTGCACGGGTGCGGATACCTGCTTGTAACTGTTTGATGGTGGCTTTGTTGACTTGCATTGTGCCAGTACCAACAGCTACGTGGTCATATTTGGGGAATACCCAGGCGTAGAAGTCGGTGGAAACGTCGTCACCGACGTACATTTCCGCTAGGTCGTTGTAATACTCCATTTGCTCCTGGGGGAGGCGAATCCGCTCTTGAAAGGCGATCGCATAGTTATAATCTCCCGCATCCATTTCTTTGGCAATACGAGAATTAGCCCCATCCGCCCCTATAATTAAATCTACTTTTAGGGTTTTTGTAGTCCCTTGTAAACCGCCTTCGCTGTGGTCTACATAGTGGATTGTATAAGGGTCGGTATTATTTGTGGGTATATCAACTTTATGAACTGTGGCATTAATTAAATTTGCGCCTAGTTTTGCCGCCCGATTGCGCAGGAAACCATCTAGGACTTCCCGGCGGCACATTCCTATATATTCTTCTTCTTTTACTATATTGATATTAACCTCACGATTGGAAGGTGAAATCATTTTCATCTTCCGCACACGGCGATCAATAATCTCTGGTGGGAGGTCAAACTCAGCCACCATACACAGGGGAATTGCACCGCCGCAGGGCTTCGCATTATCTAGTTTTCGCTCAAATAGGTAAGTTTCAATCCCCGCTTTTGCTAGCGTTTCCGCCGCAGATGAACCAGCAGGGCCTGACCCAACAACAGCAACCCGTAGTGTCAAAGGTCTTCTCCCAATAGTTGATAAAAACGTTTAACTAGAGCATCCTATCACGGAGTTTTGTCTAGTTTCCCGCTCTACCTTCTGGTTTTGAAGGAAATGCAATATTCCTTAATGTTTCGATACAAAAACCAGGATTAGACAGCACCAGAATCACATTTATTGCTCCTGGGTCAGCTTATCTGTGGTATATGTAAAACACGGTAATCCTAGCAAGAAGCCGTAGATTCTATTCAAGAGGTACAGCAGTGGGTATAGTAGTTGAGAACGTATCTAAAAATTTCGGGAACTTTCAAGCGGTAAATCAAGTCGATCTGGAAATCAACAGCGGTTCACTGGTGGCTTTATTGGGTCCATCAGGTTCTGGTAAATCCACTTTGCTGCGGTTAATTGCGGGGTTGGAAACCCCAGATAGCGGTAAAATTTTACTGACTGGTAAAGATGCTACATATCAAAGTGTCCAAGATCGCAATATTGGATTTGTGTTTCAGCACTATGCCCTATTTAAACATTTGAATGTGCGTCAGAATATTGCCTTTGGTTTAGAAATTCGCAAAGCACCGGCCAAGAAGATTAAGAACCGGGTAGATCAGTTACTAGATTTAGTGCAACTGAGTGGATTAGGCGATCGCTACCCATCACAACTTTCCGGTGGTCAGAGACAACGGGTAGCATTAGCCAGGGCTTTAGCTGTAGAACCTAAAGTATTATTACTAGATGAACCATTTGGCGCACTTGATGCTAAAGTGCGTAAAGATTTGCGGGCATGGTTACGCCGCCTCCATGATGAAGTTCATGTGACCACTGTTTTCGTCACCCATGACCAGGAAGAAGCTATGGAAGTTTCTGACGAGGTGGTGGTGATGAATAAAGGGCGTGTAGAACAGGTGGGAACACCAGCAGAAATTTATGACAATCCGGCGACGGCTTTTGTCATGAGCTTTATTGGCCCTGTGAATGTTTTATCTAACACCTCAAATATTTTCCAGAGCACCGGCTTTGATTCGGCACATAGTCAAGTATTTTTACGACCCCAGGATGTGGCGATTTCCAGAGAGGCTAATGGTAATACTGCACCAGCTACAGTAACTAGGTTAATACATTTGGGTTGGGAAATTCAGATAGAATTAACTTTAGATGATGGCCAGGTGGTAGCGGCGCATTTAACACGCGATCGCTTTAATGAGTTACAGTTAGAACCACAAGAACGCGTATATGTCAAGCCAAAAGATGCGAGGTCTTTTCCCCTACACTATTCGATTTAGCCATAGAAGATGTTTAATAAGTTTTCAACAGGTAATTTTTATCTTAGGGAACAGGGAACAGGGAACAGGGATGGGGAAGGATTGGGAAGGATTGGGAAGGATTGGGAAGGATTGGGAAGGATTGGGGAACACACAAAAAACAATAAAATCTAGTCCCCTCCCCTGACAAGGGGAGAGTTAGGATGGGGTGAAATAATACTTGATACACTAATCATGACTTTCCAGACATCCTCTTAGGCTAATGAATTAACCCACAATAGCGAGCGGTTTGAATAAAAAAACCCCCGATAAGCTATAAAATAGCTGATCAAAGGGTTCAATTTTAGTACTTTGCACATGAAATGTATCCCACATGAATACTGTATCTGTCCTTTTTTAATTATGTGTGCCAAAATGCCAGGTTAATGTCAATCATGTAATCCATGGCGGTTTTTAATCATTTGTGGCTACCTGTACCAAAAAACTTGACTTTATTACCAAATGATGTTCATGTTTGGCGGTTTCACCTGGATATCCCAGAAGCACAGCGGGAAAATTTATTAGCAACCCTCTCAGATGATGAAGTTGCTCGTGCTAATCGATTTCATTTTCACCGAACTGGAGAACATTTTATCGCTGGTCGGGGTATTCTGCGGCGGATATTGGGTAGATACTTGGGGATTGAACCGCAACAGGTGCGATTTGATTATCAAGAGCGTGGTAAACCAGTTTTAGCAGATACTTTAGGTAAAAGTGGACTATGGTTTAACTTGTCTCACTCTCAGGGTTTAGCTGTGTGTGCGGTGAATTATGCTCGTCAAATCGGTGTAGACTTAGAGTACACTCGCCGGATCTGTGATGTGGAGAGCTTGGCGAAAAGGTTCTTTTTACCCAGAGAATATGCTCTAATGCGATCGCTATCTCCTGAACAACAGCAAGAAACATTTTTCCGTTACTGGACTTGTAAAGAAGCCTACTTAAAAGCAACCGGAGAAGGACTAGGTAAATTAGAACAAGCGGAAATCAGCTTAACTCCCACAGAACCGGCCCGGTTACACAAATCTCAGTGGAGTCTGTTGGAGTTAAACCCTGATGAAGATTACTTAGCTGCTGTGGTTGTGACGGGTAATATTGAGACTTTATACTGTTGGCAATACTGATACAAGTTTAGTCCCATGTCCGGGCTAAACTTGATCAACCCACTAAGCAAGAGTTAAAAAGCCAGTTTGAACTAAGTAAGAAGTGTAAGTCATCAACAATTGAGAATCAATTGGGGGACAAGTAATAGAACCACCTGACAAAGCTTTCAAAGTAGCTTGACAACTAATAATGGGTCTTCTGGATTGCAGATATAAATCAGGGATAGTCAACTGTTCATCAGACCAGCGTTCTAGTAAGAAAGGACGCAGGGTATATAAAGGATTCTCTGTAGAAGAGACCTCATTAATTAACTTTGATTGCCACTCTTCATAGGGAATCATCTCTATGGGATAACCAAAAGATTTAACCCATTCTACCAAATCTTTTAAAGAAATAGGTTGAGGATGTTGCAAATGGAAAGCCTTACCAAGAGATTCTGGCTGTCTTGATAGGTAAACAATAGCCTTACTGACATAATCAACAGGGGACATATCTAACATATAGTCTACATCAGGGAAAGTCCCCATTTGTAAACAGCCCTTAGTCATCAAATTGATAAAATCATGGGTATTACAAATACCTGTTTTGCTATCCCCTGCAATTAATGGTGGTCTGTGAATAGTTACAGGTAAACCGCGGTCACGGGCGACCTTAACCAACTTTTCCGCCACCCATTTAGTCTGAGAATAACCTAAATAAATACCTTCCCAATGGTCAAACTCATCCTGTTCTTCTACCAAATGACCAGCATAAGCAGAGGATTCAAACACCGCCACACTAGAAACATAATGTACAGGCTTAACTTTAGTGTGACAAGCTAACCGCAAAACCTCTTGAGTACCTAAAACATTAGCTGTTTTGAGCGCCGAATAAGGATAAACATAATTAAGCAAAGCCGCACTATGATAAATAGTATCAATATTGCTAGCTAAAATTTGGAATTGTTCAGGATTAATCCCCAAAAGTGGTTGAGCCAAATCACCCACAACAGCAATCAGTCGAGAATTAAACTTTTCATCCCAAATTGCATACTGCTGTAAATTCTTTTGCAGTTTGGTTTTAGCTTCCAACCCATTAGCAGCACGGACTAAGCAATATATATCCGCATCGGTTTCTTCTAGTAGTTCCCGGATAATAAAAGCGCCTAAAAAACCAGTTCCCCCAGTTAGAAATATATGCTTAGGTGTGGCTACATCCACACTCACAGCGTTAGCAGGATCAATAGTGGGGTCAAGGACAACTTCAGCCGCTAAGTTGAGAACCATAGGGTGAACTTGAGCATCTGGAGAGATATCTAAACCTAATGGAGATTCTAGGCGATCGCTCTCGGCTAAACGTTGGGAAAGGGACTCAATATTAGGATAGTGCCATAAAAGAACTGGAGATGGTTGAAAGCCCAACATTTTTTCTAACTGACTGACCAGAGTCATGGCCTGTGCTGAATCTAAACCATAGTTTTCTAAATTCTCCCTGATATCTATCTCATCAGTTTCTACCCCAATTAACTCAGCCAAATGAGTAACTAACCATGCTTGAATATCCGCCGCACTATGAGATGGTTGTAGAGTCATTTTTTTAAATCTCCAATAATTGAGAAGAATCTGGACAATACTGACTGTAGACTTGAGGAATTTCCATTCCTTGGATTTTTAAGCTTTGAATACGATATAAAAAAGCTGCTCCCTTCATGATGTGATCAGCCACATCAACCACCCGACGATTATGGGGTTCAGCTAAATAAGAACCGCGCACCCAGTCATTAAAACTACCCATAGCTGGGCCACACCAAATCTGATAATCCACCTCTCGACCCTTTTCACCGGAAGTAGACCAGCGGGAAGATAATCCTAAATAAGAGCGAAAAATTAGCGCCATTTTCAGCTTAGGATTATTAACAGCCTTCCCTAATTTTGCCGGGTTTTTCTGGGATAAATAAGTAGCTGTTGCTTCCCAGACTTCCGCTAGAGTTTTACGGAAAACCTGCTTTTCTAATTTTTCTCTTTCTGCTGGGGGAATCTCTTCAATTGAGTTGTAGGTACGGTACAATTCATACAACTTTTGCGCTCGCATGGGAAACATAGTTCCCCGTTTGAGGACTTGTAATTTTACCCCCATTTCAAACATATCAGCAGCGGGAGCCATGGTCATATCCGCCATTTCAGCTTGAGCCAATAATTTTTTAGTATGGTCACAAGCTCCAGACTCGACACAGGATTGATTAATAGAACCAGTCATGACATAAGCAGCACCCATCATAAAAGCTGCTAAAGCTGATTGGGGTGTAGCAATTCCCCCAGCTACGCCAATTCTAACTGGTTGCTGGTAATGAAATTGTTCTTGAATTTCATTCCGCAAAGCAATAATAGAAGGTAATAAACAGACTAAAGGACGATTATCTGTATGTCCGCCAGAATCAGCTTCTACTGTAATATCATCAGCCATGGGTACTTGGGCTGCAAGTTTGGCTTGTAAATCGGTGATTAATCCTTGTGCGAGTAGTTCTTGAAGGATTTTGGGGGGTGCTGGTTGGAGAAATTTTGTAGCTACTTCTCGACGGGAAACTTTAGCAATGACCTTGTTTTTGATTTCAATTTGATTGGCATCATTTAAACTCAGCCCGGCAACGCGGTAATATACTATATTGGGGGTTAAATCTAAAAATGCCGAGGCTTCTACAGTTCTTACCTCATATTTGAGGTATAATTTCACAGCCTGGCGTTCCATAGCCAAATCATTGGGGCTGTGAATTAAATTGAAAGCATAAGGACCATAGGGTAAAGCAGCCTGAATAGTTTTAATAGCTGATTCTAGGCGTTCTGGGGGTAAACCACCAGCACCAAAAGAACTCAAGATTTTAGCTTGACCCAGAGCAATCACCATTTCTTCAGAAGCTATTCCCCCCGCCATTGCACCGGTGACATAGGCATATTTTACCCCATGAAATGCTAGGAATTTGGGGTCTCCTAGTTGTTGCAGAGTGATGGGGGGGATGAAAGTGATCAGTTGTGTTGTTGGTGTAGTGTTAATCGGCACTCGTAAGATTGACGATGTGTTTTCCACAGAGGATAAATACCCCTCATGTGTAACACCAATTTTTCCCCCAACTTTGACAAAGTAACAGGGTTTATTTAATGTTAGTAGTTTATCTTTGATAGCTGAATTTTCAAAAGATAAAGTATCTAAAGAACCTTTCCAGATCAAGTTTTGAAATTGGCAATGAGGGGCTTGCAGACTATTATTGTATTGATTTGGTAGCGTATCTACGGGGGTCACTGTAGTTATACCTCTTGTCAATGATGGTTTATTAACTGTGAATGGGGAGGTTTTAGTAACCCCATGGATGTAGTGATCTGGTGTGTGCAACCTCCCCAAATTACTTATCTATCTGCATTCAATAAATTTTCAGCACAGGCTAACTGCAATTTAATGATCTGGCTCATCTGTTGACTAAAATCTTGTCTGGCTTGGAGGAAAGCAGAGTGATTTTTTGTGATGCGGTTGTTGTTTGCACTCAGTTCTTTATACTGAGTTATGTTTAGTTCCATGATTCTAATTGTGTGACCAATGTGGTTTTGGGTTGGAGATGACACAATTGGTTGTAGAGTTTGTTGTTCCCAGGAACCGACTGACTCAGAAGATTGTAGTGTTTCTGGAGCCTCAAAACCGTGTTCCATGATATTTTTTGTGGTCTGCTCCGCGGGTATGGGCGGAGCCAGGCGATCGCTCTGATCTGATTCTGTAGATAATGGTATGTTTTGATGCAGTTTTTCAACCCGATAATTGCGCGGGATATCTGGGAATAATTGGCGGTTTTCTGGACTCAATATACTGTTGGTAATTGATTTACCGCCCAGGGTAACCTTGTGGAGAGTTAAGTTATTTTGTTTAGTGGATGCTGTGGTGAGATTGTACAGAGGTGATAAATCTAAATTAACCCGATGACTGACGAGTTTTGCCAAGGCTTTGACTATAGAGGTGTGGTCATCCATACCTCGGCGATTCAGGGATATGGTGATGTGTTCTTTGTTTTCTAAGATTTTACCAATCCATCGGGAACAAACGCCACCAGCGCCAGCTTCCACAAATATTTTCACCCCATCATCGTAGACACGGTTAACTAATTGGGGAAAGTCAAGTTGTTGACATAGTGCGGTGGCGATGCTGTCGGCTATGACGGCGCTATCAAGTGCGATGGGTTGATACTTAGCTGCTGAGTAAAAAGTTATGCCTGGTAGGTCTTGGGTAGGTAAAGTATTAACCTTGGCTATCTCTTCGTACTCTGAACCCATGGCTTCGCAATGAATTACATGATCGAAGGGTGCGGCGAAGGAGTTACAACCAAGGGATTTAATCACCCTCTGACAAGCTGTTTTTTCACCAGCAATTAACACCTCTTCTGGTGTGTTAATTTGAGTTAAATAAACCCGCGGCTCATGTTTTAGGCATTGTTCCACTTGAGAGGGTGTAGCCATAAGTACATAAGTAGCCCAGAAGTTATCATCTTGTAATTCTGTCGTATCCGTCAACCCCCAATACTGACGCACAGCATTTTTAGGGCCAGATAATTTATCGCCAAACAAAGGGGATGAGTTCAAGGTATTACTACCGCCCTCAAAATCACTCCACACTCCTTGGGCCACCATCATGCTGGTTTCACCCAAGCTATAGCCAAAGACGCATTGGGGTTTGACTTGAAAATCATCCCGGAAAATCGCACTCATGTATCTGGCGAAGGCGATTTCACTTTCAAACATCGCCAGGGAATCATCTAACAGTTGCTTTTCCAGGCTTTCTAGTTGTCTGGTGGAGAGTTTAGGGAAGCTGCGGGGGTAAACTAATTTTTCCACATCAGCAGCACGGTTGTACAGATTATTACTCTTGAGGTCTTCAAATACTTTGGGGAATAAACGGAAGACTGTCCGACCGATACCGATGTAGGAATTAACAGCAGCGGGATAAACGTAAGCCACACTAGCGCTTTTACCCAAGGGTTTGGCTGTAAAATAACTACCGTTAGGACTTTGCCAATCTGTACCTTTTTCAAAGGCTGTGTTTACACCTTTACGAGCCGCATCAATTTGTTTAAGTAGTTCTTTTTTATTACGTCCGGTAATTGCTAGAGCATATTTAGCTTCTGAACTTTCTTTAAAAGTTGTGAAAGTCTGGCTCGCAGTAGTGGATAAACAAGAACTATCTTCAATACTTTGTTGGAGGCTATTTAAAACCTCTTCTAAGTTGCTTGGATCCCGCACTGCTACAGGTAACAGGTAAAAAGGTATTTGCTGTAAATACCGACTGTCGCGCTGTTGTTGGTTTGGGTCTTCTGACAAGATGACATGAGAGTAAGTGTCATCTATACCTATGTTATTGATGGCGGCTATGCGGCGGGTGGCTCCTTTATCAACAAACCAAGGTCTGGACTCTGTAGCCACATAAAAAGGACTACCCTCCCATTGTTGTGGTGTCTTGACACTAGACCATTGAGGAGTAGCAGGAATGTATCTGTAATAAAGACAGAGTGCAGTTTTGATTAAACTAGCAATTCCTGATGCCGTATAGGTATGACCTATATTAGCCTTTACACTACCAATGGCACATTGTAAACCATTACCACTTTGGGGATAAGCTTGTAATAAACCGGTAATTTCCGCTTCGTCTTGTTGAGGAATACCACTACCATTCACCTCAACATAATTAACCTGTTGAGGTTGAATTTCTGCGGTGTGAAAAGCTTGTTGACAAGCATCATTTAAGCTAGATGCAAAACTTACCGCCTCGAGTACAGCATAAATCCGGTGGTTATCTTGTTGAGCAGTGTCATGACGCTTGAGGACAACTGCACCAGCACCCTCACCGACCATCCAACCATTAGCATTCTCATCAAAACTTAAAGTATTGATCCCTTGATTTACCTGAGCCAATTGACTCCGCAATAAGACATTTTCTACACCGCCAGCCAAATCTATCGCACCCAAAACTACAGCCTCCACTTCCCCGTCCGCCAACAGCATTTGTGCCACTTCCAAGGCTTTAAGAGCAGAGTTTTCACCCGCGGTCATGGTGAAGGCGGGGCCGGTAAAGTTCCACAAAGCAGAAATGCGACTAGCCATAATATTGGCAATGTGACTGACATACTCCCCAGTTTCAACGGGATGATGGAGACTGTCTTTAACAACCCCTTCTAGTTGGGCGAGGTGTTCATCGGATAAGCAAATATTATCCTCTAATAAACCCTCTTTCAACTGCCAGGATAAATCCCATCTTTGCTGTAATTGATGTACAGAAAGTTCCGTTTCTGCAGCCACAATTACTGCAACATTTCCCCCTGGTTTAAGTCCCGCATCTTGAACGGCGCGGTCGGCAACTTTGAGCAGTAACAGTTGTTGGGGATTGAGTTTTTCAACTTCCTTGGGGGGGATTTTATAAGCTAAAGTGTCAATATCAAAATCTTGGATGTATGCCCCTACAGGTGGTTTACCATCTGTTAAACCATACTGTTGCAGTAAGCTGGTTTGCTCCTCTATACCTTGCCATCTAGAAGGGGGTAAGGGGATAAAATGCTGGGTTCCTTGATAAATACTGCGTTCAAAGGCATCTAATCCGTTACATCCACCGAAAAAGGCATCCATACCCACAATGGCAATTTTAGCCAGTGGTGTAGGTGTTGTATGGTCTACTGGTGAGGGTGTAGTACTTTGCTCAATAATTAAATGGGAATTAGTACCACCAAAGCCAAAGGCGCTGATTGCGGCTCGTTTAATTGATGGATGGTGGTCGGTGAGCGAAGTCGAACCGTTGTTAGGCCAATGCGTTGCTTTTCTGACAATGTTGTCAGTAGAAATAACATGATTGTCTGAGGTTAAAGGTGTATCAATATTAATGGTAGGTGGAATGACTCCCTCAGACATACTCAAAATTACCTTGGTCAAGCCCACCATACCCGCAGCGGTTAATAAATGTCCCGTATTGGCTTTAGCGGAACCCACCAGGGGGGAGGCTTGATGTTGGCCAAAAAAGGTATCTATGGAATTGAGTTCAGTTGTATCACCTAATAATGTTCCGGTAGCATGACATTCTAAGTAATCGATGCTTTGGGGGCTGATTTGTTGCTCACTATAAGCTCGTTCAAAGGCCAGGACTTGTCCTTTGGTATTGGGGCTGAGTAAATGTTTACCTTTACCATCGTTGGAGAGTCCATTACCGCAAATTGTGGCCAGGATATTGTCACCATCTCTGACAGCATCGGCGTATCTTTTGAGTACTACCATACCCACGCCGTCGGCGGGAATCAGACCTCTGGATGTCTTATCTAGGGGGCGACTGGTACCATCTTCTGCAAAGCCTTGGACACCGGAAAAGAGCATCCGCACAAATAAGGAATCTGCACAACTAATGGCTCCCGCTAACATCATGTCAGCTTTATGGGATGATAGATAATGAGAGGCTAGTTTGATGGCATAAAATGAGGAGGAACAAGCAGCATCTAGACATAAATTAATTCTAGATAGTGATAGGGCTTGAGCAACTATGGATGCTGGTAAGCCGGAAATCATCCCATTGTAAACAGATGCTTTGATTGCTGTTGGTAAAGGGGCTAAATGAATATTTTCATCTTGCAAAAGTTCTTTAACCCCAGGTGCGATCGCTTGCTGATAAATAGGGGAAAATAATTGATGGGAAAGTTTAGTGGGGAAGGAAAGATTACCGAGAATTACGCCACACTCAGCGAGTAGCTTTTGATTACCCCAGTACCCACTGTTACTAATGGCTTGTTTAGCAGCGTACAATGACCATTTAAAGGTATCATCTAAACTTGCGATTAATTCTGCGGGTAGGTTGTAACCAGATGGGTCAAATTCAAAATCCCGGATATATCCACCTTTGAGGGAATAGGTTTTATCTGCTGTCCCTTTAACTGGATGGTAAAAAATGCTGGGGTCTACCCCTATTTCGCTGATGGTGGCTAATGATGTAGCATCTTTTTGGGAAACAAGATTTTGCCAAAATTCTTCAGGAGTCTTAGCATCGGGAAATAAACAAGATAATCCGATGATGGCTATTTTTTCCATTGTTATATCCTCAACATCTGCGGGGTATTTAAAAGAAAGTAGGATTTACGCACTTACCCAAATTGAGAATTTTTATGGCGATCGCTATCGGTCAAGCACCACGGAGCAGGGAGTAAAAAATATACTACTCCAGCAAAGCCGCTTTTTAAGTCTCCTCGGTTTCCTTTGTGTTGCTAACTTTTCATTAATTTTGTTGACCAAATGATGGCATGAGCCCCTAGCATTTGGGAGTAGATTCTACCATGATTATCGTGGATAATAAAGTCGGCGATCGCACTACTTGCTGTTTTAGATTTTACTTCACAGGAAACATAAAATAGTTCATTATGTGGTGTAGGGGCAAACTGTTCAAACTTCTCTACCTTTCCGGGTAAGCACCCTTCTTCATAAAAGTGCTGTGTCCATATCCACAGGGCGTGCATACTCAGGTCAGTTGTATAAGGATTTACCCATTTTACGGGGAATTGTCCTTGTTTTTGGGCGCTGATCTCCGTCCACAAACATTCTGTGGTGATTTTTTCTTGAGTAATATTTAAAACTCTTTGCACTTGCTGAAATGAAGGGCCATGAAATAGGGTAGCGCCTCCATGCTGATAGAAATCTTTACCGGTATCGCTAATAATGTCATCTAAATTTAGATTAATAGATTCATAACTAGGAGCCTGGGGAATTTCGCGATGGAGATTAAGTTGAGCGCTAAAATGGTAATGGACTTTTCCCGCTGGGTTTTTACTGGATATTTTGGCTTTAACGACAATTTTTTCGCCGTTGATTTTCTCAAGTTCTTCTATTTCTAAAGTGTGTTCTTTAGCTAAAGTGTGATTGAAGGTGATCCCCTTTAAAATCCTGAAATCTGTGTAATTAAATAATCGATAACCCGGATACATTTCCTCACAGGTATTAATTATCCATGTCATTGCACAAGTAGCAGGTAAAACAGGAGTACCAGCAATCACATGGTCATATAAAAAAGGATTAGCTTCCAGTGTCATCTGGCGACGGATACGATGAGTGCGCAGATAGGAATCTAACTCTGTGGTGGGGGGAAGAAGGGGACTACCAATCACAACTTGGGTAGTATCATGATAGGTGGGGTGTAGTTCATTAACTAACATTTGTGTACCTACATCCACCGGGATAATATCAATACCTCGTTCTGTAAAAGCCTTTTTCAGTTCTGGGGACACCATCCCACTATCCCAAGCACCCCAGTTAATCGCCACTACATGACACTGAGGATAGTTTTGCTTGATTAAATGGGCTGATTTATTGAGGATTTCATTGGCGATCGCATAATCAGATTGGCCGATATTACCGTAAAATCCACTGACGGAGGAGAACAATACTAAATGTTCTAGTTGCTGAGGTTTTACACAGGTGAGGAGATTTTCTAACCCCTGGACTTTAGCATTATAAACCTTCTCAAAATCCTGGTCAGTTTTCTTGGAAATCAGTTTATCAGCTAAATTACCAGCTCCGTGAATAATGCCAGTAATAGTACTCACAGATTCTAATTTTTGCTGTAAATCTGTGACATTAGTGATATCCACACTAATATACTCTGCTTGAGCGCCCGTTGCTGCTAAACTGGCTAAAGTTTGCTTAATTTCCCGACTAGAAGCAATCTGATTATATATCTTCAAAACACTCATAGGAGTAGGCTTTTGACCCTGAGCTTGAAGATACTCCATAATACGTTTCTTTAAGTCCGCCTCCGACTCACAGTCTTGAGCGAACTCTGGTTCAATATCCACAAATTCCGAACGACCGAGGAGAATAAACCTACAAGGGTAGTGCTGGGCCATTTTAATCGCACATTGAGCAGTAATACCCTTAGCACCGCCACTAACAACAAAAACCATGGAAGACTGTGTATTCATATTATTGATAATTTATGATGAGAAACTTGCACAGACGCACTAATGTGGGGGGGTGTGCGTCTGGTGCGTGAGATATAACCCCCAACCCTAGGGGAGGTAATCAGCGACCAAAGTCACACGACCTTGAGAACCGTAAGCTACCTCAGTGATATAAAGGTTGGGGTCATGCAATTCAGCGATAATGTGTGCTGCTGAGGTTTGAGGATCTGCATAGGGACTTAAATCAATAGCGCGAGTAAAAACTCTGGGCCATTCCCAGTGGAGAGACTTGGTTAAGCCAAATAAACCTGCACCGATAACTGGGAAATTAACACTATGTTCTAATCCAAAAGCACCATCTAAACGAGTTACACTCAAGAAACAACTGCGTTCATAACGGGCCAGTTGATTGAGAGATTGCTGGAGATGTTTAGCTATAAAGAAGATGTGCTTGACAATTGCCTTTTCTTGTGGTATATAAGCAGGTTGTTGATTGGGGGTAAATAGGGGATGAATGTGGATAAAAGCGGCAATATTGCCGAAGTGAGTGGCGATCGCAGATAATTTATGTTGTAGTAATTCTTCAGTCATATCTGCGAGGACTACACGATTCACCCCCGCAGGTAAAGGGGATTGTTGGGGAACGATAGAAGGGGGGAAACTTAAGATCACCACTTTGCCACCGCGATCGCTTAAACTTTGAGCTAGTTGGGAAGTAGTGAGAGACCCATCATCAGTGATGACCGTAACGTGTCCCTCTGGTACTACAAAATCTAAACTATCGGGGGGTGGCAAAAAATGCAGTTTAGCAGGTCGTCTGGTTACCCCCTCAATTACCTGGACTGGTTGGTAACTAAACTGCGACTGGGGCTTTTTTTTTTCACCCCCAGCCAGCTTCTGGAGGTAATCAACTATTTGACCGATGGTGCGGAGGTCTGCGAGTTCTTCAATATTGGGTTGGGGTAAGTTAGGGTACTTTTCTTGCATTGCGCCCAATATTTCCACCCGTTTAATGGAGTCAATACCTAAATCAGCCTCCATATCCATTTCCATTTCCAGCATCTCTACCGGGTAACCAGTTTTATCGCTGGTGATGGCTAACAAGGTTTGACCCAAATCTGCATAATCATCAGTGGTTGCTATTTCTAGTTCCATGGGGGGAGTCGTCTCTACAAAACCGGGGATCTTATTTTCCCCCATGGGCATTACAAAGACAGGAGATTCCATGGATTCTAGCATAACTTCTGGAGTGCTAGTAGGGGTTTTTGTTTCTACAGCAGCATTACTAGAGATATGGGATTGCAGATATTCTACAACTTGACCAATGGTGCGTTTTTCCGATAATTCTTCTAAATTAGGCTGGGGTAGTTCGGGGTACATATCCTGTAATGCACCTAAAATTTCTACCTTTTTGATAGAATCAATACCCAAGTCAGCCTCCATATCCATATCCATTTCTAGCATCTCTACCGGGTAACCAGTTTTATCGCTAGTAATAGCCAACAAAT
The DNA here is from genome assembly GCF_028331085.1 of Anabaena sp. CS-542/02. Taxonomy (NCBI): domain Bacteria; kingdom Bacillati; phylum Cyanobacteriota; class Cyanophyceae; order Nostocales; family Nostocaceae; genus Anabaena; species Anabaena sp. CS-542/02. Next base: position 6,462 of record NZ_JAQMTM010000161.1, on the reverse strand, counting down.
TGTTACCCAAGTTGGCTAGGTCAATATGAGGAGCAGCTGGTTTAGTTTCAATTACAGGTTCTGGATTCAGATCCCGGAGTTCTGAGATAGATTCGAGATGGGGTATAGTTTCCTGGGTGTGCTCCTGAATTGTAGATTCAACAGTCTGGGGTATAGTGGTTTCAATTACAGGTTCTGGATTCAGATCCCGGAGTTCTGAGATAGATTCGAGATGGGGTATAGTTTCCTGGCTATGCTCCTGAGTTGTAGCTACAGAATCACCGGAGATAATGTGAGAATATTCTTGTTGTATAAGTTGGAAAAAGTTTTTGGAGTATTCTAACTGTTCCAAAAGGTATCGTTCATGAATGCGGAGGGTTTCACCTTGGTGAGTGTGAAACTGCATCATCCCATGTTCGAGACTTTGCTTGACAAATACTTGAAGTTGTGCTGCATCTGCCAGAGATTTGCTGTTATTAAACACAGCGTTCTGTTGCTGCATCAATTGGAAAAACGCCTTGGTGTATTCCATCTGATGTTGCAGATAAGTCCCGTGGACTTGTAAATTTTCAGTTTGATTCTTTTGGAACTGTGTTAAGAGGTATTCTAAACTTTCTAGGGCTGTTTGGTAATTGACAGGTTTTTCTGGTGTTGGTTGCATTGTGGTCTCCGGACTGCTAACAGGATGGGGTGGGGTGGTTGACGGTTGACGGTTGACGGGTGATGGTTGGCTGTGTTTTTCAGTTAACAGTGAACTGTCAACAGTCAACCCATGATGTCCATTCTGCAAAGCTTGAGTGAAGGCGTTTTTAGTTTTTTCCGAAACATAGTTAACACCTTTTAAGCGCACATTTAACGCCTTCTTCTGCTCAACTGGGGGTAGTACAGGTTCAACTTGGTAAGGGTCAAGGTTTTTTAAAGCTAGACCTAGGACGCGCAACTGTACAGCTGCTTCTCGTAAAGAGCGATCGCTGTTCTTTTGGGTGCTGGGGTTTAGGGAGATGGTGAGATGGGGGCGATCGCCTAAAATATCCTTGACTAAATTGCTGAGAATGCGGCGCGGTCCAAATTCCACAAAGCAGGAACCACCAGCAGCATAGATATTTTCAATTTCCTGTTTAAACATCACCGAGTTAGCCAAGTGAGTTTCCAAGATTTTTTGAATACCTTGGGGGTCTTGGGGGTAGGGCTTACCTGTGACATTAGTAAAGACAGGAACTTGAGGCGGATTAAACTTAACAGACTTAGTGGCGATCGCAAAGGATTTTTGAGCAAAAGCAATCAGGGGGGTGTGGAAAGCTGCGGAGACAGGTAACAACACAGCGGTACAACCCTGGTCGTGTAAAGCTTGTCTGACCTTAGTAATTTCTGCGGTCGGTCCAGCCAAGACCACTTGAGTAGGGGAATTAAAATTAGCGATCGTCACCTGGGGAAACTTGCGCAGCACCAGAGCAACCTTGCTCATATCTTCCTTCACCGCCAACATACTTCCCGCGTCGTGGTCTGGGTCTTTAGGCGCAGCCATAGCTTGACCTCGAGACTTGACTAGAAACAAATAATCCTGCTGACTCAAAACCCCTGCAGCCCACAAAGCAGTCAGTTCACCAAAACTGTGTCCGGCGACAAAATCGGATTTAAACCCGGCTTGTTGCAAAATAGAATACAAACCGGCACTAAACACCCCAATAGCGGGTTGAGCATATTCTGTGCGTTGCAGTGCTGCAACTTGCGCATTTTTCTCCGCCTCATCAAAGACGGGACGGGGGAAGACAATATCCGAAAGTGGCTGTAAATTATCCTTGAGTAATAAACTATCCATACACCCATGTAAACGGCGCATGGTAGGAAAATTCATTACCACTTCGCGCCCCATTTCCAAATATTGCGAACCTTGTCCAGAGAACAGAGAAACCACCTTTCCGCCCAACTCCATTCCAGAGGAACGGTAATAAATACCCTGGGGATGTTCCCAAGCAGGTGCGGAAGCTTTGTGTTGGAGCCAGTCAATAGTAACTTGGATCAACTTACAGGCTTCGGGGACATTTTCAGCCACAAACCCCACCCTAGGAGCCGCCAAGGGAATTTCCAAAGATTGGGACTCTTTGACTAAAGCCGCAAAATGTCTATCACCACCATCCCCTTGCAACTTACCGAGAGTTTCTTGACACTTACTCAACAGCTGTGCTGGGTTGTGAGCAAACAGCAGCACTTCATGAGCGGTACCATGTAAACGGTAGGGAAGGTTTTCTGGGGTTTCGTATTCTTCCAAAACCACGTGGTAATTTGTGCCACCAAACCCGAAAGAACTCACACCAGCGCGTCTTGGGGGTTCCCCGTCGGCCTTGATCCAAGGTCTGGTTTGAGTATTCAGATAGAAGGGAGAATTTTTGATATCCAGTTTAGGATTGGGCTGAGTAATATTAATGGTTGGGGGTAAAACCTTATGATGCAGTGCCAAGGCTGTTTTAATCAAACTTGCAGCCCCAGCTGCGGCTTTAGTATGTCCGATTTGAGACTTAACACTCCCCAAAGCAATATGCTGTTTTTGGGAATCATGTTGACTAAAGTAGTCCTTTAAAGAACCGAACTCCGTGGGGTCACCAGCCATTGTCCCAGTACCGTGGGCTTCCATTAACCCTACTGTAGCGGGGGAAAAGCCAGCATCATCATAAGCGCGTTCTAAGGCTTTAACTTGGCCTTCCTTGCGGGGAGCATAAATACTCTTGTAGCGACCATCGCTAGAGGTACCAATGCCTTTAATGACTGCGTAAATTTTATCATTGTCCCGTTGGGCATCTTCCAGGCGTTTGAGAACAATCATCCCAATACCTTCGCCGAGCATCATCCCATCAGATTGAGCGTCGAAGGGCTTGACATTTTCACTGGGGGAAACCGCCGGTGTTTTACTGAAGGAGATGTAAGCCATGATGGTGTTATCAGTATCCACACCACCTGTGAGCATCATATCAGCCCGATATTCCACCAGTTCACTAATGGCCATTTTCAGAGCGCCAAAGGAACTAGCACAAGCAGCATCAACTACACAATTGGTTCCGCCAAAGTTGAGGCGGTTAGCAATGCGTCCAGCAACGACGTTGGCTAGCATCCCGGGGAAAGCATTTTCATCCCACTTGATATAGGCGCTTTTGATTTTTTCGATAATTTTTTGGGTATCTTCATCGGAAATACCACTGCTTTTAAGTGCCTTTTCCCAAACAGGATACTCTAACCGGGCGGAAAGTGGCATTCCCAATTGCTTGGCCATGGCCACGCCTAAAATTACCCCGACATTTTCACGGCTAAACTCCCGAGAGTCGCCATAGCCAGCATCTTCCATTGCTTCTTTAGCTATGACTAAACTTAATAGCTGAGAAATATCTGTCACTTCTAAAATGCTGGGAGGAATACCAAATTCCATGGGGTTAAAATCTACCTCGGGAATAAACCCACCGCGTTTACAATAGGTTTTGTCCTCAGGGGTTCTGGGGTTAGGGTCGTAATAATCTTCGATGCTCCAGTGTGTGGGGGGAACGTCAGTAATACAATCAATTTTGTTAACGATATTCTGCCAGTATTCCTGTAAGTTCCTAGCTTGAGGTAAGAGCGAAGCCATCCCGACAATGGCTATGGGGTTTTGTTGTAACTTTCTATTAATCTTATTAACTGACATGGGTTTCTCCTGGTGCGATTTTTTTTCCTCTATTGACCTAATCAAAGTTTTCTCAACACTGTTGATAAGGCTCTCCAACTCTGCCATGGCCGTATCAATTGAATAAGCAGACATAGGGCATATACTGTTGTTAAGTAGTGTGAATTATGATTGCTCCTGTGGCGAATCTGTAGCAATTCCTAATTCATAATTAAGAAGTCAAATGAGATCTGGTTGCTGATGGGAATTACACATTTGAATATGATTCTTCTTGTGGGTTAGGTAATTCCTACTTACATGAAATATGCTGTAATTGCTTGTTTGTAAAATAACAATTTTGTCACCCTAATTAATTTGGGAATACAGCATTTTTGAAATCATGTTATACAGCACTGGATTCTTGATATTGAGGTAATAGGTCAATGACATTGTTGAAACTAGAAAAATAGTCCCGGAGTACGTTAGCAGCTTGACCCGTGAATTCCATCCATTCGTAATGGTAGAGATTTTCAGCAATTGTATCCCACTGGATGAGGGGAAACTGAGGAGTAACCACTAGGACAGAAACGCTTTTTTCGCCCAAACTAGTTTGGGTATCTAGCCTAACCGCAGCAATGTAGCTGGTGTTAATCACAACGTTCTGTATCTTGATAAATGCCATAGACAGTTTCAGCGTCCAGATAATTTATTTTAAGCAATTTGACCCAGAAAAGTTGACAATTTCGTTACAGAAAAAACATCCCCCTTAATTCTGAATTAATGTAGTTTTCTGTAGAAATACTCACACACTTATCAGGTGATGCCATGGCGGTTAGGTTTAGTTTTGCTTTTTTAATTTTCCACAGAATAACTAATTTCCTTACCGATTTGAATCGTCTGAATTAATAAAAAGAATAGCATGATTCACAGAAACTAAATCATTGGTTTAACTGATTTTTATAAAAAAACTAGATTCTGGCTGGTTTGGGACGGGAAAACATCGTGGGTTATAAGTATAATTTATGCCTAACACTATAGGAAAATAATCAGCTAAGTTCTTTATAACTCATTATTTTCATGTCAGCACTTATATATATAGAAGTAAATTAAAGAAAATAAATACATAAATCAACTGCATAAATGTTTGGCTGGATTTTTGAGAAGAACATGATAATTAACGGCAAAGATGAGAAAATTCCTAAACCTAAAATTACCTAGTGACAATAATCGTAATTTATAAAGGAAATATTAAATTATCAGATGGTGCCTAATAAACAAAATTTATTTCTTATAAATCACCTCAATTATGAGGATATTTATTAATATCTGACAAAGCTGTTACAGACTGATATTATTGTTTTTTCACCAGATCACAACTAAGACCGCAATGGAATTTTATGGGGGACTTTACCAGTCCATTGTTGCCAACGGATGATTCCCCGATTCACCAATTGGGGATTTTCATCGCCAATAAAACAGATGCGCGCCATTCTTTCACAAGCAATGAGAATTTCACCGTTTCCCATAAACGGAGCAATGACAAAATTATGCTGATGGGTATATAAATTAATTAAGTAGTTGACAATACCCTCAACCCCATCAATATTCATTGGTGTCTGTGGCTGAGATATGGATTGGTGGGAAAAAATGCCCACATAAACATTACCAAGAACTAATTCATATTGAAAGGGCATTTGGCTATGGCGGTAAAAATCATAAATATGACCCGGTGAACGCAACACCGCCACCACCCGCGCCTCATCTACCAAGTAATTATGCTCCCAAGTGGGGGAAAGGGTGGCGATCGCTAAGGCTGCATCTGATGGTAACAGGTTTCTAAAATTTAAACTGGCAGTATGATGACAATAAACTAAATGCCGGTCTAGCATCCATTGTTCACCGATTTTCACCCTGGGGTCATGAGTAGCAATAGCTGATTCTGGCTGGGGTTGACCTTTTTTAAGTGCTAACTTAGCGTCCCTTTGGGCCATAGCACTTTTGTAAGCTAATAACTGTAACTCTTTTTGCTTGGCTCTGGCTTCCACTATTACTTGAGCTAATCGTGTTGATTCTGCTTCATCTCCCCTGACCTGTTGCTGACTCCAAGTCTGATGAGATTCTTCGGCCAACACACGTTCTTGATTCCCAGCCCTAGCTATCTTCAGTAGTGCTGTAGGACTATTAGCAATTGGGGAACCCTTAATAATTTCTTTAACTTCTGGGTGGATACCTTTAGCAATCTGCTTACCATGCTGAAAGGTGCGTTCAGAGTAGCCCACTTCTTTGGCTAACTCCACAGTGCGCTTGAGGGGTGGTGAAACGGTTTCACCACCTTTAGTGGTATATTGATTATCGCCAACCTTAGCCCGAACCCCCATCCGCTCTAAAATTTGGTCTCGCTCCCACCACAATTCTGAACGTTCCAGGGGTTCTAACTCATTACGAATCAAATTCTCGTCAATTTCTGCCAACCGGGATTGGTCAGAGTTTTCATAGTTGACAATATGACATTCAACAGTTTTTAGCCCCAAAAGTTTGCAAGCTGTTAACCGATGCAAACCTGCAATTAAATTTAGCTGTTGATCCACGGTAATCGGGTTTAATAAACCATTAGTCTGAATGGACTCCTTCAACTGATTTACCTTGTCGCCTTTAACCGGACGGCGGTTACGACCAATGCGGATTTTATTTATAGGAACTGTAGCCATAGTTACTCAACTTCCCTACAGGTGAAAATAGCATTAAGTATATAGCCTCAGTATACCCAATCGGTAAACAATAAATCTAAATTCCTGTTCCCTGTTCCCTGTTCCCTGTTCCCTGTTCCCTGTTCCCTGTTCCCTGTTCCCTGTTCC
>NZ_JAQMTM010000014.1:0-43361 GCF_028331085.1 Anabaena sp. CS-542/02 | reverse complement strand
TCCACTTCTAGTGGACTTTCGCTATCAGACGGGTAATTTATTACCCGGCTGCTTAGTGCAGCAGATATAGTGCGATCGCTGTCTTGTTGACTGTTGACTGTTGACGGAAGGGCGATCGCCCCTCAGACCAGATGCTAAAATCTCCTATTGAGCAATCTGGGGTAAATTATCGGGGTCAATGCCCTGGGATTGTAAATAGGCTCTGAGTTTTTCCTTGGCTTGCCTTTCGGCTTCGGCGCGCTGGCGTTCTTGTTGAGCTTTTTGGGCTTCTGTTTCAGCGCGTTGGCGTTCTTGTTCAATCTTCTCCACCGCCCAGGGTAAGTAAGTGGGTGCAAAAATTTTCCGCTATGTAACAGAATGTTAACCAGGCTTTTCAGAATTAAATTTTACACATCGTGTACTGTGATTGCTTTTTTCTCCTCGTTTTTTAAGGATCAACACCAGGCCATTGTTGCCCAACTAGAAAGAGCGTTGCTATTAGAAACCTTAGAACCCCTACAAATTGAAACCGCCGCCCAGGAAATAGAAGCCCTGATGGCGCAGTCTGTACCTGCTGAGAAGCAAGAATTGGTTTGAATCCGCGAAGATAGCGAAAATAGCGACAGGGGAAAACTGCGAGATATCCTCAAGCGGCTGTTCCAGTCTTTGGGAAAAGACCTGTAAAAGCAAGGAACCTCAGTGACACACAGAACTCCCCGCCTAAAGGCGGGGAGAGTGTCAAACCTGAGAGCAAAAATTCTAAACACTTAACCAGGCCAAGTATGAGAGTGTTAACACAATAACAACTAGTGCCACCCAGATAAACCGATTATCTTTTGTATTCACCTGGTTAAGGTCTATGATTTCCGGCTCAATAGCTACTTGACGGGTAGATTTAATAGGATTACCAGTAGCACGAATTTTCTGATCATTATCCGATAATGTACCTAAATCGGGTATTTCCGTCATCCACTCACTGGGGCGCTGGAGTTTTGGAGCTTTTAAAATATAAAGTAACCGCTTTGCCTGTTTGCTAGTTTCTGGGAAGGGGTGACGTTGGAGTTCTTGACAAAGATCAATGGCTTCTTGATTCCGTCCAGCTGCTTCATAAGCTGTGACAAGCCAAATTTCCACCTCACCCCCCAGGCGCGAATTGCGAGATAATAGGGCGCTGGCTTGTTGCAAATTTTCTACAGCTTGTCGATATTGCCCATTTTCAATGTTAAGTTTTCCTGTCTGGTAAAGACTTCTGGCAATTTCTAAATTTTCTGTACTCACCTGTTATACACCAACAACTAGACAGTAGTCAGTCTGGGTCAAATCTCAATAGCGATCGCACATGAGGGTTAATACTTGACGATACCCAGAATATCCACAAGGCGATCGCAGTTAATTATTTTGAGGCAAACTGGGAACCGAGAATCATAGTACCAATACCACCATCAGTAAAAACCTCTAGGAGTAGGGCGTGGGGAATGCGACCATCAATAATGTGTGCCGCACTTACACCTTGAGCGAGCGATCGCACACAACAATTTACTTTGGGAATCATACCACCACTAACTATACCATTAGCAATTAGCTCCCGCGCTTCGCGAATATCCACTTTAGGAATCAAGGTAGAGGGGTCTTTGTAATCTTTAAGAATACCGGGGGTGTCGGTCAACAAAATTAACTTTTCCGCACCCAGGGCGGCTGCAATTTCCCCTGCTACGGTATCAGCATTAATATTATAAGCTTGTCCATTCTCGTCCGTAGCCACACTAGACACTACCGGAATATAGCCACTACTTGAGAGAGTTTCCAAAACTTTGATATTTACACTACTGACTTCCCCCACAAAACCGATACCTTCTTGCTCCTGGGGTCGGGCTGTAATTAGGTTACCATCTTTACCACATAGTCCCACAGCCAAGCCCCCAGCCTGGCTAATGAGGGAAACAATTTCCTTATTGACTCGACCCACTAAAACCATTTCCACCACATCCATGGTGGGAGCATCGGTGACGCGCAAACCATTTTTAAATTGTGCTTCAATGCCCAGTTTATTTAACCAACTATTAATTTCAGGACCGCCCCCATGTACCAAAATTGGACGCAAGCCAACGCAGGATAAGAACACAATATCCCGCATGACCTTGTCTTTTAGGGTACTGTCTTTCATGGCGGCACCACCGTATTTTACAACAACAGTGCGACCAACAAATTGTTGAATGTAAGGTAGTGCTTCGCTGAGTACACGTACACGAGTAGCTTCTGTTTGCCTGATGTATTCCGAATCGTTTTCCATCACGAGGGGCTATTGGGATTTTAAACTGACTAGATAAGTTTAAAAGAATTTGTAACCTGCAACAATCTTTCAGAGTTAGTTATTCATGCTGCTAGGGTTAATGAACAGTACTAGTTCCCCTGCTTAAGATTTCCCATCACTCTCCTGACTAAGGAGAGGTTTTGTTAGGCTTGCTCAAACAGTGAATCCCCCCAATTCCATCAACCCCCTCCCATATTCATCGCTGTTAACATTGCTTGCTGACTGACCTGTTGATAAACAGTACCTAAACATCTGGTCACTACATCACCGGAGGTCTGACCAACTAAACTTTCTTCTGTTTTCCCTAAAGGAATCGCTCCTAATACATCTAATACGGTCTCGCTACTAGATGGGGTAATCACTACCAATGAAGAATCTAGGGGCTCATTATATTGCCAGAATGAACTCAGGTTAACACAATATTGGGGGTGTGTCCTGGGCTGTGCAATTTCCCCTGTTTCCGATGCAGTGACTTGCACCTTTGCACCGCGTAGTTGACGTAAATCACTGATAATTTGCTCTTTAGTGCGCCCCCGTAGTTGAAATAATACAAATGGGTCTTCACTAAAGCGATCGCCTAACTGATAGTATACAGCACCAATATGCTTACAGGGGTTTGCTTTATCAGGACAAGAGCATTTACTGTGCACATCAGAGAGGGTAAAAGGAAACAAAGACAAACCATTGGCTGTAAACACCTCCTCAATATTTTGCGGCATTTCGCCCGCTAACAACTTAGCTGCAAAAATTGCTCTTTGGGACATATTTTCAATGACATAACCCCACTCTTCCTCAGTAAAATGATCAATAGAAAGAGAAACCCTATAAGGTTGAGTTTCACTACCTTGGACTCTAGCTAATACCTTTGCACCTTTAAACTCAATATTGAGAACATTTCCCTGACGAGAATAATTTCTCGCCCGTTCTAAGCGCTTTTTAAACCGATAAGAATCCAGTAACTCTAGCCACTTTTGTGACCACCATTCACGGCTTGCCTGTAACGTTGCATGATTCATAATCTTTCTGTATAATTAACTTATATTTTACTTGATTTATGGGTTAATTTTTGTGACATAAACTAACGGCAAGCTCAATTGCCTTTTGACAAAGCCTTTCACTCCTAATCTTCTTCAATTATGGCGCTACGGTCAAGTATTAATAGGTTACGTAATTGGTCTGTATCCATTTCCGTGAGCCATTCCTCACCCGCATCAACTACTTGTTCAGCTAATTGTTTTTTACTTTCAATCATATCGTGTATTTTTTCTTCCAATGTGCCAGTACAGACAAATTTATGCACTTGCACATTACGGGTTTGACCGATGCGAAATACTCTATCAGTAGCTTGATTTTCAACTGCAGGATTCCACCACCGGTCAAAGTGAAATACATGATTAGCCCTGGTTAAGTTCAATCCTACACCACCGGCTTTTAAAGAAAGAATCATAATCGGCGGTCCTTGGGGGTCGTGTTGAAAACGGTCAATCATTTCTTCCCGTTGTGTTTTACTAGTACGACCATATAAAAATAATATTTCTTTACCAAGTTTTTGCTGTAAATCAGCCTGTAATAATTTACCCCATTCAGCAAATTGGGTGAAAATTAAAGCCCTATCTCCCTCCTCCAAAGCCACGCTTAACATTTCTTCTAGCCGCACCATTTTAGCAGAACTATGTTGTTGCAATGTCCCTAATTTTAAATATTGGGCTGGATGATTACAGATTTGTTTGAGTTTAATTATTAAGCCTAAAATCATCCCTCGACGTTGCAAACCTGATGCAGATTCAATCTCTGCCAAAGAGGCTTCTACTACTTCTTGATAAAGTGCAGCTTGTTGTGCACTCAGACCACAAAAAACCGTCATTTCTTGCTTTTCTGGCAAATCTTGAATAATATCACGGTCTGTTTTTAGACGGCGCAAAATAAACGGTTGCACTAAAGCCCGCAACTGATTTAAAGATGCCGTATCACCATACTTTTCAATTGGTATAGCAAACCGTCTCTGGAAAAATTGGCGATTTCCCAAATACCCAGGATTAAGAAAATCTAAAATCGACCACAGTTCTTGGAGTTTATTTTCTACTGGTGTCCCAGTTAGGGCTATGCGAAATGTAGTTTTTAATTCCCTGACAGCCTGGGATTGTTTAGCTTCTGGATTTTTGACATTTTGAGCTTCATCTAATACAACTACCTGCCAATCAACACCTTGTAAAGTTTTAATATCCCGATGGATGAGTGAGTAACTAGTGATAATTACATTGTGTTTTTTAACTGCTTCTACAAACCCTTGACCCTTAAGACGTTTATCACCGTGGTGCTGTAAAACTTTCAGGTTAGGAGCAAATTTTTTAATTTCTCGCTCCCAGTTACCTAAAATAGAAGTTGGACACACCAGCAGGGTGGGATTTACTAGTGCGTCTTGTTCCTGGAGGTACAGTAAAAAAGCAATTAACTGAATGGTTTTCCCCAGTCCCATATCATCTGCGAGACACGCACCCAAGCCCCAACGTTCTAAGAACCCTAGCCAAGCTGCACCCCTTTGTTGATAAGGTCGTAACTGTCCTTGAAAATTAGTAGGTGTCGGTACAGGTGCGATGACTTGGTTATTGGTTAACGCTCCAATTAATTCTTGCAATGTTCCTGATGCTTCAAAGCTGACCACGGGTAACTTTTCAATGGACTGGGTATCTCCAGAACCCAGACGTAAAGCATCTTCCAGGGAAAGTGCCATTTTGTCTTTACGAGTGGCAAAAAATGCCTGTGCGGTTTTGATATCCTGGGGTCGCAACTCTACCCATTCGCCATTAATTTCTACCAGGGGGCTATTTAAGGCTACAAGTTTATTAAACTCTGTTTGAGAAATCGTCTGCCCACCAATTGCCAATTGCCATTGGAAATTCAGTAGACTTTGTAAACCTAAGCGTCCCTGCTGATTATTTGGGGTTTGAGCGGTGATTTTTAACCCCAAACGATTCGCCCAGCCTCCACCGTTTGCCAAACTAGGAGGCAAAATTACGCCTAAACCACTATCTTCAAACCGCCACGCCACTGACTTAATAAATTCGTATGCTTGCAATGGGTTAAGGTGACAAGATTGGGGATATTCTGTTTCTAAACTGGGTGCAATAACTGGATACAATCTTGAAGCTAACCCCAACCCGCGCAATAATGTTTCTTGGGGTTGATGAATGGTGCGGTTTTGATTAACTAATTGCTCCACGGGGTGATCCCAAATGGTTGCCGCATCTACTAAGAAATCAGGATCATTTGCTGCTTGTAGAAAATATGCCAGTGTCCAATCAGTACCGCCAGATGCCGGGGGAAGCAGCTGGAAACAGCAGCGAAATAAGGCTGTTCCTGACAATTGGTACTGTAATGGCATAGTCCAAGCTTTCAGCCCTGCTTCGAGTCTTTCTACTTCCAGCGCATCTGCATTAAAGGTTTCAGAGGTACTAGTTAAAGCTTGCAACCACTGTCGCACAGATGAGGCTAGAGATGCCATTACTCTGGTTTCTAATAGAGGCTGATCTGCTAATATCTCTCGCACTTGGGCATCTACTATACTGTTGAGAAATCCCAGCAATAATTCCTGTGGTTGAGTGGGGAAGTCTAGGGCTAAGTATTTTTCTTCTAACTCAGGAGTTGTTTGATAAGTACGGCAAGCTAAAGGCATCTTGGCGGCAAATTTTTCTAAGCGTGTTCCGTCTATAGCACTGTCTAAGAGGACTTGCCATTTAGCAACAATAGAACCATCAGACTGCCTTTGAATAGTGGGCAAAAACTTACACCGGGAAATTAAATCCAAACTCCAACGCGCAACCTGTGACCAGAAACGTAGGTCTCCAGCGAATAAAGTATCCCCCTCGGTAGCAGCATTTAAGGGCACAGTGGCCAGAAATTTTATAGCTGCACTGGGGTGAAGACAAAAACCCTCGACTCTCCAAGGTTGGAGATATTGGGGTAAGTTGATTTCAGATGCCGAGGTTGCAGAATGTAAAGGCGAAATAAATCCTATTTCTTGCTGATTATTTTCTGGGATATGAGTTGGTAGGGCAATTATTTGAGAGTGGGTTGGCAGGCTTACTTGAGTAGCAGTTGTACTTTTACGAGTTCGCCGAATTGCTGTCACAGCAACTGGGGTTGGCTGGACTAAATCGGAAATTATGATGTTTTCAGAAACCAACCATTCACACAACTCTAATGGGTTGATAGCCAGTGGATGTAGTGGTGTGTGTGGAGATGCACTAGTCTCGATGTTTATGCGCGATGAACGCCAAGTTTCTCCCCAAATAAATAAACAACTATTTTCAGGCTTAACTAACCAATTTCCGTGTAAAATTGTCATTTTTAACTACTAAAATTCCTGTAAAATAACCTAATAAATCTCTAATTGTCCTTTGTTATGATATAGATAATTATTTTCTAACTGTGCTGCATTTTTTCATATCTTACAACGAGGATTGTTAAGTTTCATGGGGTAGTTAGACTCGTGTCAGATGTAATGATAAAAAAATATAACATCCTCAATTTAAATATAAATTTAACATAATCAATTTATTTGCTAATCACGTTGCCTCTTTATCAAGTGTTAAAAAATGAGGTGGCAGTAGAATTAGATTCTATGAAACCTAAAGAACAGGAGGTAGTCATTACTAAATGAAGGTAAAAGTTATCCCCAAAATGAACCACTCTCCCGGGCAGCATTTGCTGCATACTGTTTGAGTCAGGATGCCTTGGTGGTGAAAACATCTCCTCAGGATACCACACACCAGCCAAAGGAGCCGCATGGGGTATTTAATACCCAGCCAAACTTCCCCAGTATGTGTGGCGATATTTGCAACGCTGGTTTTATTGTACAACCTGGCTTACGCGGTCAGGGTTGAGAAAGGTTTCTGGGCGAATATATGCTGGTGATAGCAGCAAACCTGACAGTGAAGCTATGCTCTGGGCGGTAGGCAGGGACGATAATATTATATCGTGCTTGGTGCCCAAGGACTTATTTATCTTTGTGTGTACTAGAAGTCAGTCTGAGAGCATAAATGTTAGGATTGCCACAGAGAGAGAATAGCGAAAGAGAAGGAAAAAAAACTGAATGGCACAAGTTGATAAGTCAATATCCTTCGATGGTAGGGATATTAGACTAAAAGTGGGCTTACTAGCTCCCCAGGCTGGTGGGTCGGTTCTCATAGAATCGGGGGACACATCTGTTTTAGTAACCGCTACGCGAGCAAAGGGTAGAGAAGGAATTGATTTTCTTCCCCTGACAGTAGATTACGAAGAACGACTGTATGCTGCAGGTAGGATTCCCGGAGGGATCATGCGGCGAGAGGGACGTCCACCGGAGAAAACAATTCTGACTAGCCGGTTGATAGACCGTCCCATGAGGCCTTTGTTTCCTTCATGGTTACGGGATGACCTGCAAATTATTGCTTTTACGCTGTCCATGGATGAGTTGGTACCACCAGATGTCTTAGCAGTTACTGGGGCGTCTATTGCTACCCTCATCGCACAAATTCCCTTTAATGGGCCTATGGCAGCAGTACGGGTAGGCTTAGTGGGTGATGATTTCATTATTAACCCCACCTATGCAGAAATTCAAAGCGGAGACTTGGATCTGATAGTGGCTGGTTCACCCCACGGTGTGATCATGGTGGAGGCGGGAGCCAATCAATTACCAGAGCAAGATATTATCGAAGCAATTGATTTTGGTTACGAAGCAGTTAGAGATTTAATCCAAGCCCAGGAAGATTTATTGGCGGAAATGGGTCTGCAAGTTGTGCAAGGAGAACCACCAGAGGTAGACCCGACTCTGAGCAATTTTATCCGCGATCGCACCAGCGATGAGATTAAGAAAATTCTGTCTCAGTTTGAATACAGCAAAGCCCAACGGGATGAAGCGTTGGACGCTGTGAAGGAAAAAATTACTAGTGCGATCGAGGAATTACCAGAAGAAGACAAGGTTCGAGTTGCTGCGATCGCAAACGGTAAAGGAATAGGTAATCACTTTAAAGACATAACCAAGCACTTGATGCGTCGTCAAATCATTGAAGATAACGTCCGCGTTGATGGTCGCAAACTGGATGAAGTCCGTCCTGTTTCTTGTCAAGTTGATGTCTTACCCAAACGAGTCCATGGTAGTGGTTTATTTAACAGGGGATTAACCCAAGTACTATCCACTTGCACCCTTGGTACTCCTGGAGATGCTCAAAGCCTCAACGACGACTTGCAATCAGACCAATGTAAACGCTACCTGCATCATTACAACTTCCCGCCTTTCTCCGTGGGGGAAACTAAACCTATGCGTTTTCCAGGAAGGCGCGAAATTGGTCATGGTGCTTTAGCAGAGCGGGCGCTGATACCTGTGCTACCACCAAAAGAAAAATTCCCTTACGTGATTCGTGTCGTATCGGAAGTGCTTTCTTCTAACGGTTCCACTTCCATGGGTTCGGTGTGTGGTTCCACTCTATCATTGATGGCTGCTGGTGTACCAATTATCAAACCCGTGAGCGGTGCTGCAATGGGTTTGATTAAAGAAGATGACGAGGTGCGAGTTCTCACTGATATTCAGGGCATTGAGGACTTTTTAGGCGATATGGACTTTAAGGTAGCCGGGACAGATACCGGTATTACCGCCTTGCAAATGGATATGAAAATCCCCGGTCTGTCATTGGAGATTATTGCCCAAGCCATCCACCAAGCTAAATCAGCCCGGTTGCATATTCTGGAGAAAATGCTCCAGACTATCCAAGAAGCACGTCCTGAAACATCACCCTATGCCCCGCGTTTATTGACTATCAAGATTGATTCAGACATGATTGGTCTGGTGATTGGGCCTGGAGGGAAAACAATTAAGGCTATTACTGAGGACACTGGTGCAAAGATTGACATTGAAGACGATGGAACTGTCACGATTTCTGCTGTGGATGAAAGCCGGGCTAAGAAAGCCCGTAACATCATTCAAGGTATGACTCGTAAGCTACATGAAGGTGATGTTTATGTAGGGCGTGTGACTCGGATTATCCCCATTGGTGCATTTGTAGAATTTCTGCCTGGAAAAGAAGGCATGATTCACATTTCTCAACTAGCTGACTATCGCGTTGGCAAAGTTGAAGATGAAGTGGCCGTTGGAGATGAAGTAATTGTCAAAGTGCGAGAAATTGACAATAAAGGACGGATTAATCTCACACGTTTAGGTATCCACCCAGATCAAGCGACTGCGGCGCGAGAAGCTGCGGCTGTGAATCGGTAATATCGATTGGGGATTTTAGATAAAAATCTAAAATCCGCGATGCCTGGAGACTAGGCATCGCGGTTGGTTTGTGAAATTTCAATCAGAAAAAGTGATGACCGTTCATAAAATACTCAATAAATCTAGTGTTTTACGTTCGTAGTCTTAGTCCAAAGTCCTAAAACTACAGGCACAAACGGCTGTGCCTCTATCCCATCCAGAAAGTTTGGGATTACTTGGATGTTGCTACTTGACGTAGGGGAAAGTCAAATATATCCAGAAAATCTTTGATGAAGGTTTTTCGTAAATTTTATGGATGCTTCCGAGTTATTAGCAACAATTACACAGATCATTGAGCAGGCTGAACAAGGCGAGATCGATCCTTGGGATGTTGAAGTAATTAAGGTGATTGACCGTTACCTAGAATTAATGGCACCGGAGGACACACCTAAAGGCTATGAGTCAGACTTGTCGCAATCGGGACAAGCTTTTTTGTCAGCATCGATGCTAGTGTTATTCAAGGCCAACACTTTAATGCAATTATCTTCAGTGGAAGAGGTGGAGGATGATATAGCAGATGATGCCATCTTATTCACTGAAGGCGGGTTATTACATCATGCTCACTGTCTCCAATTAGAGCGGCACTTGCGGCGCCGTCCCTCAGCAATGCCACCGCCAAAGCGTCCTGTGACTGTGCAAGAGTTAATCAAGCAATTGCAAATTATGGCGCGCCAGCTAAAACTGGTTGAGAAATCTAGTAAGCGTGTTTCCCCCCACCGTCACCCCAGATGCCAAAATATGCGGCAGGCCTTAGAGTTAGCTCACCACGAAAATTTGACTGAGGTAGCTGGAGAACTAGAGCAAGTGTTGCATTGTTCTAGAAGAGAGCTATTGTTAGGAGAAAATTGTTTAAGTCTAGAACAACTGGTAGATTTGTGGACTCAAACAAAGCAACCACAGCAAAATAGTTCTAGCCATGAGTCAGAAAACGGCCCCCTAGTTAGCGTTTTTTGGGCCTTACTACTGCTGTCGTCTCAATCTAAAGTCGAGTTATTACAAGACGAGTTTTACCAGGACATTCAAATTAGCCTACTGACAGATTCAGCCAATTGACAGTTCCGCTACGCTTGGTGACGGGGATTCTTGTTTCATCCGTCCCCCCTAGAGAGTAAATGCAAGCACCCAGCCTGCGGGTGTGGATACCTGCACAAGCTTACACGTACTAAGGGGGTGTGATGCGAGATTTAACCAAACTGGTGCTAAGACTCTCACATTTGTACAAGATTTACGATTTTCGCTACTAGGGTTCTGAATTAGGAGTTATCCACTTGAGCTACTTCGCTTTTTATATGTGCGCTTTACCGGTGTGAAATAGTTTGGCATTTTCATGTGAAATTTATTTGGCAATTCGCTGATGTTCCCCGTCTATAAAACGATTGCTCATAGGTATCAAGTATTGTCAAAATCGTCAGTCTCAAGGGACTATATAACTGTATTGTCCAGCTTGTAGAAGACTGGGGAATGACGCTAATTAGTTAAAATTATCATCTGTCAGTTGTTATGTGGTTATGCTTAAAAGGTTGCAATGACGGGCAAATTCCTGTTATCCCTGTTTTGAGGAGTTACTTATACCAGAAGTTCCGATGATTAAGTATCACTTGATAAAAGTAAACTGGCTTGTGTTTGAGGAATAAAATTTTATGAAAGCCATGATTCTCGCTGCGGGTAAGGGTACTCGTGTACGTCCCATTACCTATACAATTCCCAAACCGATGATTCCCATCCTGCAAAAGCCAGTGATGGAATTCCTACTGGAACTTTTGCGCCAACATGGATTTGACCAGATTATGGTCAATGTTAGTCATTTGGCAGAGGAAATTGAAAACTATTTTCGTGACGGTCAAAGGTTTGGGGTAGAAATCGCTTATTCTTTTGAAGGCAAAATTGATGATGACGGCAAACTGGTGGGAGAAGCTGTTGGTTCAGCAGGGGGGATGCGGCGTATCCAGGACTTTTCACCTTTTTTTGATGATACCTTTGTGGTGTTGTGTGGTGATGCTCTGATTGACCTAGATTTGTCTGCAGCTGTGAAGTGGCATAAATCCAAAGGGTCAATTGCTACAATCATCACGAAATCTGTGCCCATGGAAGAGGTTTCTAGTTACGGTGTGGTGGTCACTGACGATGATAGTCGTGTTAAAGCTTTCCAAGAAAAACCCTTGCAAGAGGAAGCTCTGAGCACCAACATTAACACTGGTATTTATATTTTTGAGCCAGAGGTGTTTGATTACATACCTTCTGGCGTGGAATATGATATTGGTAGCCAGTTATTTCCCAAATTAGTAGAAGTTGGTGCGCCTTTCTACGCGATTGCCATGGACTTTGAATGGGTAGATATTGGTAAAGTACCGGATTACTGGCGGGCAATTAATGGTGTACTATTAGGAGATATTAAAAATGTGCAAATTCCAGGTAATGAAGTCGCTCCTGGTATTTACACGGGTTTAAATGTGGCAGTGAATTGGGACAAGGTGGATATTACTGGACCAGTTTACATTGGTGGTATGACCAGGATAGAAGACGGTGCTAAAATTGTTGGACCGGCTATGATTGGGCCGAATTGCTGGATATGCAATGGTGCAACGGTAGAGAACAGTGTAATTTTTGAATGGTCGCGATTAGGTCCGGGAGTCAGACTGGTTGATAAGTTAGTGTTTGGACGTTACTGTGTAGATAAAACGGGAAATGCAATAGATGTTCAAGCTGCTGCTTTAGATTGGCTAATTACGGATGCTCGTCAAACACCACCATCGGAAACACCTTTTGAACGCCAAGCGATTGAGGATTTGCTGGGGACTAATGCAAGTTAGAGGCTAGGGACTGGGGATTGGGGGTTGGTGCTTAGAAAGTTACCATCCTTTCCCCCTGTCCCTCTGCTTTTTACTACCTAGCTATTGAGATACGTGTATCTTTGTAGACTTTGTTCGTAGGTTTGTAGCAGTCGTTGAGATTCAGCTAGGGTAATATGCTTTTCTTCTAACGCTTTTTCACAACGCTGGCGAATATTTTCTACCATATCTTCAGAGTCATACTGCACATAGCTGACCACTTCGCTCATGGTGTCACCTTTGACAACGTGTTGAATTTGGTAACCTTTGGGTGTCAACTGGATATGAACGGCATTGGTGTCTCCAAATAAGTTGTGTAGATTACCCATGATTTCTTGGTATGCTCCGTTGAGGAACATCCCTAGATAGTAGGGGTTTTCGGGCTTAAAGGTATGCAGTTCTAATACTGATTTGACGTCGCGTAGGTCAATAAAGCGGTCTATTTTGCCATCACTGTCACAGGTAAGGTCTGCCAAAATTCCTCTTTGGATGGGTTCTTCGTCTAGGCGGTGTATTGGCATGATGGGAAATAGTTGGTCTATTGCCCAACAATCAGGTGCTGATTGAAATACTGAAAGATTAATGTAGTAAATGGAAGCCATTATTTTTTCTAGGTCTTCCAATTCATCGGGTACGTATTCCTGCTGTCTAGTAATGTTCAGAATTTTTTGACAGCACGCCCAGTAAAGTCGCTCGGCTTTGGCTCGTTCTTGGAGGCGCAAAATTCCTAAGTTGAAACGGCTGATGGCTTCTTCTTTAAATTGGGTGGCATCGTGGTAAAATTCTTGATAATTTTCTTGGTTGATGGATTGGTAGGTTTCCCACAAGTATTTGATTACGGGTGATTCCTCTTCCTCGGGCGGTTCTGGTAATTCTAGAGGTACATCGCTAGTACTCAGCACATCAAAAATTAGTACTGACTGGTGGGAGGCGATCGCTCGCCCACTTTCGCT
The DNA here is from genome assembly GCF_028331085.1 of Anabaena sp. CS-542/02. Lineage (NCBI taxonomy): Bacteria > Bacillati > Cyanobacteriota > Cyanophyceae > Nostocales > Nostocaceae > Anabaena > Anabaena sp. CS-542/02. The sequence continues at coordinate 30,002 of NZ_JAQMTM010000014.1, read as the reverse complement.
AATCAGTGTTGGTACGGGTATCTGGTGTTCGCCACAAGTATCTTTTAACTCGGCTACAATATCATTAGCATAGTTTTGCATATTGTAGTTTTTCGAGGCGTAGAAGTTGGTTTGGGAACCGTCGTAATCTACACCCAGTCCGCCCCCAACATCTAAATACTTCATGTCCGCCCCTAACATGGCTAACTCTACGTAAATACGGCTAGCTTCTTGGATGGCATCTTTGATGACATTGATCGCTGAAATTTGTGAGCCAATATGAAAGTGCATTAACTGTAAACAATCCAGTAAATTAGCTGCACGTAGTTTGTTAACAGCTGCTACGATTTCGGGAATTGTTAAACCGAACTTAGCGCGATCGCCGGTGGAAGTGCCCCAGCGTCCCATACCTTGGGTACTTAATTTGGCACGCACCCCCAAAATCGGTTTAATCCCTAGTTGTCGGTGAGCCGCAATCACCAAATCAACTTCCTCAACTTGTTCTAGGACAATAATTGAGGTTTGCCCTAGTCTTTGGGCTAACATTGCGGTTTCGACATATTCTCGGTCTTTATACCCGTTGCAAATGAGCAATGCTCCGGGTGTATCCAACAAAGCTAGGGCGATCATCAATTCCGGCTTAGAACCGGCTTCTAAGCCAAATTGATGCGGTTTGCCAAACCTGACCAGATCTTCAATTAAATGGCGTTCCTGGTTGCACTTGACGGGAAACACGCCACGATATACCCCTGGGTAATTATAGCGGGCGATCGCCTTGTTAAAACAAGCATTTAAGCGCTCGATGCGGTCTTCCAAAATATCCGAGAAGCGAATTAACATCGGTAATCCCAAGTTACGCTGCTTCAATGCGTTAACTAATTCAAATAAATCTAAAGAACCGCCGCGATCGCCCTTGGGAGAAACTGTAATATGACCAGCAGCATTAATGGAAAAATAAGGCTCTCCCCAACCCTGTATACGGTATAGTGCTTCACTATCCTCAATTTTCCAGGAATGAGGTAAATTTCCAGGTGGTAGAAGCTTTTTGGGTTTGTGACCTTTAAGCTCTGATTTGTGTGCATGAGAAGGCATGACCACCTCTTGAGATGTAGCAGTTAGCTCGGCACCCATTTTCCGTGACCTCTGTATTTTACCCACGAATTAACAATTTAGCGCATTAAATTGGCAACAGATATGCACTTACAGATAATTTCTGAGATACACTCTGATTGGTTACTACTCTTGGGTGATTAGTCATCGATGAAATCTTGATGACTGAATATGACACCCCTGGCAAATGATCAATATCATGTATTCAGTTTTGGGAGATAGCTTTGGAACGCACATTTTTAGCAATTAAACCTGATGGTGTACAGCGCGGACTGGTGGCGGAAATCATCGGTCGCTTTGAAACTAAGGGTTTTACCCTTGTAGGTTTAAAATTTATGAAAGTGAGCCGGGAATTGGCACAAGAGCATTATGACGTTCACCGGGAACGTCCATTTTTCGGCAGTTTAGTGGAATTTATCACCTCTGGCCCAGTAGTAGCTATGGTTTGGGAAGGTGACGGTGTGGTGGCGTCTGCGAGAAAAATTATTGGTGCTACCAACCCCCTAACAGCAGAACCTGGGACAATTCGGGGAGATTTTGGTGTTAACATTGGCCGCAATCTTATCCACGGTTCTGATGCCTTAGAGACTGCACAAAGGGAAATAGCCTTGTGGTTTAAAGATGAAGAACTAGTCAGTTGGCAACCACATTTAACACCTTGGTTAAACGAGTAAATTAGGGACTAGGAAATGAGCAGAGGTAGGGCGGGAGAATTTAGGATATTAACAAAACCTTTCTCCCCCATCTTCCTCACTTGGATATTTCACTTTTTTCTGGTTCTATTTCAGGAACTGAAATCACATTCCGTTCAGAAAATCCCCAGGCTAGAATTAGGGCGATCGCAGAAATCACTAACCATTCTGGTGGGACTAAGTTATCATTTACTACTCTCAACAACAGGCGTAAACCTACAAAAGCCACGGTAATATAGCCTGCATCTTCTAGGTTTTTAAATTCATCTAACCAACGGATAAACAATCCCGCCATGAATCTTAATGTAATAATTCCAATGGTTGCACCCGTCAGCACTAGCCACTTTTCTTGAGAAACTGCGATCGCAGTTGTGACACTATCTAAAGAAAATGCTAAATCGGTAAATGCAATTATAGGTATCGCTTGTAACAACGATTTAAAACGTGGTCCGTGATGATGGTCGTCCTTGTCTTCTTCTGAGGTAAAGTGTTGGAATACTAACCACAGTAGATAGGCAGCGCCTAATAATTCAAATTGCCAGTATTTCTGTACCCAAGTAGCAGTGAGAATTAAGCTGATTCTGAGGACGTAGGCAACAATTAAACCAAAATTGAGGGCTTTGCGTTCTAGTTCCTTGTCTTCTAGTCCTTGGGCGATCGCCGCGAGGGCGATGGCGTTGTCAGCAGATAGTACCGCCTCTAAAAACACCAATATCAGCAGAACTATGAGAGCTTCAATGCTGAAATTAAAGTGAAGATAATCAAAAATTTGGTCTAGCATTCCGAGTTTCTCAAGCTGGGAGGATGAAAATTATCTCAAAAGAGCAACACAGTGCTACTCTTAATTCAGCTTAACGTGTTGCTGCTAGATTATCATGGTACGGTTATCCGGGCGATCGCTTTACCTATAGGGTTAGTTAAGCATTATACAATACATTTGAAGTTTTTAGCTTCGGGACTATTACTGGCTCTAGCCTGCAGTTGTGCTAAATTTTCACACACAGTCAGTGTATTTGGGTGATTATCCCCTAAAACTTGCTGATAAATCTCTAAAGCTCGGTGTAAAAGGGGTTCACCTTGGTCGTACCGTCCTTGGGATTCGTAGAGACCTGCTAGGTTGTTAAGGTTGGTAGCGACATAGGGATGATTGTCTCCCAGTAGGCGTTTTCTCAGTTCTAAAGCTTGGAGATACAAAGGTTTGGCTTGGTCGTACCGTCCTTGGTAATAGTAAAGATATCCTAGATTGTTGAGACTGGTGGCGACATCGGGATGATTGTCTCCCAGCAGGCGTTTTCTCAGTTCTAAAGCTTGGAGATACAAGGGTTCGGCTTGGTCGTACCGTCCTTGGGAAGAGTAGAGTAATGCTAGGTTGTTGAGACTGGTGGCGACATGGGGATGATTGTCTCCCAGCAGGCGTTTTCTCAGTTCTAAAGCTTGGAGATACAAAGGTTCGGCTTGGTCGTACCGTCCTTGGGAATAGTAAATATATCCTAGATTGTTGAGACTGGTGGCTAAGTCAGTTTCTAAATTCAATCCTGTTTGCAAATCAATCGCTTTTCTATAATATCTAATTGCCGAATTTTGTTCTTGTTGATAATCTGGGGCTTCCCCTTGGTCTAGTCGTCTTTCATAAATATTTCCTAGCTGCAAATATAAACTAATTAGTAATTTTGGGTCTTTGTAATCACCCTGCTGTTGTAGCTGCTCAACTAATTTTTCTAAATCGGTAATTGGCAATCCCGCATATTTACTATCATCTAAATTTGATAATTCACCATTGTTTATTATATTCATAATGGGTTGGATATCTTGAACAGAAACCACATTTTTAGGTTTGCAGACAAAATGCAATACACCATTGCGCCAACTCCAAAAATCTGGGGCTTTTTTGATTAAGTTACCCAACACTTGATGAGTTACCCACAACACAATAGCAAAGGGAAATTCCCGCAGCGCTTCCCTAGTCCATTGTAAATAACCAAAAAACTTTTCTTGTTCAGATTGTGACTCGTCTAGCTTCAAAAAATAAAGTTTTTCTACACCTGTAACTGTAATTACTGCGGGTTGATGTTGCTGTAAATATTCTTCCCTGGCGACTAATTGCTGAATTGCTGCTTTCAAACTGGGTTCATTGCGCGCTATGGTGACATGATAGCAATGTATATCTGGTTGTAATTCCCCTTGATAACGAGAGATAATTTCTTGACGAAAATCTTGATAGTCGCAAACGGCAATTAATAAATTTAAACGTCCTATCCCAGCTTCAATGGAAACGATTAAATCATCATAGGCATCTTGATTTTGCTGATCTAGATGATCTGATTTTAGATTTCTCATCATATTAGACCCTCATCGCATAACAGTTCTACCACTATGGGATGGACATCATACCAATTTTTATGATTACGATATTCTAAAATATATAACCCATGGAGTAAATCTAAAAATTCTTGTTCTTTAGGGTCTTCTGGTTTAAAATTTTTGTACGTAGTTTCTAAAATTTCATATTCTTTACTACCTAGAGGTAAAGCAAAGTCGTTACGAATGTTATTAATTGCTTCCTCTAAGATATCAATATTAATCATGATATTCTCATGGGGCCGGCGACGAATTAACCGCAGACAAATTCGACAACATTCGTTAGCGATGCGAATTAATTCCCGCAATACACCACCGCTATTTAAGGCGATACGTTCAGCTATTTGCGGTTCCATTAATTCTGCAAGAATGCGTTTGGCGAGAATTTCGCAGAGAATATCAAGTGTTTCTTGACGTGGTTGTGCATCTGGTTGGCGACTATGACCTTTCGGAAATAATTTTAACACAGGCATTACCACAACTTGATCATTAGTTTCACTTTCAATAGTTGGTTTGAGTGCTGTTTCTCGCAGTGCTGCAATGGGGATAGTGTAAATAATCCGGAATCCTGGTAAGCACAGGGCTTTAATATTATCTTTATAAATATTATTAACAACACTCAGGTCTAGTTTATCTAAATCGTCAATAATTACTAAAACATCTTTTTTATATACTCCTTGAATGGCTGCTGCGATAATATTTAGCAGTAATTTAACGATTGGTGTAGACTAGAGTGGTCTGGATTCCGGTGAGGATGTTAGGGTTAGAGTTATTGTATCTTGTGTTAACCTAGAAACCCTATATCTCTAACCTTTAGCTGGTTTAGCTATTTACTCAGCAATACTGACCAATTTTTCCAACAGACTACCTGCCAAATTTAATAAATCTTCATGATTGTGGTCAAGGTTATTCTCCTCACCCTCTAACAGATTTCTAACTAGAGATAACCGGTCATCTACCGCTGCGATTCTCAAACATACTTCTAGATTGACTGCTAAATCAAACAGAGAACGCTCACCTAACTGTTTTCTGGTTCTGATAGCTACACTATCATCACTGACTAAAAACTCTTTAATTGCGTCTAATAATTTATTGGCTAAAATTTCATCATTTCCCCAACTTTCCAACCAATCACTTTGTGCATCTTCAACATAAAAATTCACAAAATCTACCCCATAAGTTAACCAGTCGTGCTGCATTTTCCTCGCGGTTGTCAAAGCTTGAGCAAATTCTTCCACAGTAGTTTCGTAGCTTTGAGTTTCTTGTTTGTGAGCCATAGAAGCTGTAATAATTTGATGAGTAGGTAGGGGACGAACACAAACCTAGAATTATTGAATTTTTGACAGGTTCAATCAAATTTTAAATACTTGCCACTAGAAAGACAGTCACTGTTGTACAGTGCTATGTTGACTAACTGCTTAATGAAATCGGTCTGTTTCGGATTGTAACTTAAAAATATTCCTCTTTCTATCTGCCAGGAGTGCAGTGTATTTTGCCAAAAATGGTACTTTTGATTGTTAAACTCTTCTGACACACTGGTAATTTGAATACACAGTGGTTTGTGCTGACGACTACTAACAATCAAATCTGTGGCCATAGACAGGTCGGCAATATAACGCTTCCAAACAGCACCTTCACGCTGGACAATATCTTGGGCTATAGCTTTAATGATATCATCATCTTCCTGATTAAATTCACCTGCCATGAGTTTTTGTTTCCAAATGTAAAATTTGGAGTCATTGGCATTGATCCATTTGGGAAAAAGATAGCTATACCAATAGCGCTCATTAGGTGTCATCAGATCGAACTTAGCTTTTTGTTCCTCTTCCGAAGGTGATGATTTAATCATCAGCCAAATCCTAGAATCTGTAATTACCTCTAGAAGAAAAGCGAGAACAAATGGTTTGGCGGTGAGAGTCCCTGGTTTAATATCTTTTACCCAGCGGTTAATTTCATCTAATTTTTTGGACAAGTTAGGGTCTATCGAGGAGGCTTGCTCGATAAGGGATTTTAACTGCTCCTTAATCTCCTGTGCTTGCAAACGATACCCTACTTTCAATCACTAATGCCCTCGCTGAACAATCGATAACTAACTGAAGTTAACCAAAAAAACAAATATACATTGTATATTCTATTCTATTGTGGATATGAAAAGAATTGTGACGTTAGCAGTATCTAAACTTTCTCTGAGCATAGGTATTTTTTAAGATTTGTGTTGATCTGTTTAGATTTGTAATTTTTAAATTGTGTTTGTACTTCACTCCGGGAGAGTAGAAGTGCTTTTAGTGAAAATATTGTATCACTTCAGCAAAATCAAAGCAATTTTTGATAAATTCCAGTACACAATAGTTTTTAGTCATAAATCTACTACCGAGAAAAAATTTAAATTATGTCTGAGCCAACCATAGAATCAATCCTGCAAGAGAAGCGCTCATTCTCTCCGGCCAAGGAATTTGCTCAGAACGCCCATATCAAAAGTTTGGCAGACTATCAGCAGCTGTATGCTCAAGCCCAAGCTGACCCACAAGAATTTTGGGGAGAACTAGCAGCCACACAGCTGCACTGGTTCAAAGAATGGGATAGAGTGTTGGATTGGCAGCCGCCTTTTGCGCAATGGTTTGTGGGTGGTAAAATCAACATCTCTTATAATTGTCTGGATAGACACTTGACCACCTGGCGGAAAAATAAGGCGGCGCTGATTTGGGAAGGGGAACCGGGGGATTCCCGGACTCTGACTTATGCTCAATTACATCGGGAAGTGTGCCAGTTTGCCAATGTCTTGAAACAATTAGGGGCGAAAAAAGGCGATCGCATTGGTATTTATATGCCGATGATTCCCGAAGCAGCGATCGCTATGTTAGCCTGTGCGAGAATTGGCGCACCCCACAGCGTGGTATTTGGTGGATTCAGTGCGGAGGCCTTGCGCGATCGCCTCAATGATGCACAAGCCAAAATAGTAATTACTGCTGATGGTGGTTGGCGTAAAGATACAGTTGTTCCCCTCAAAGTCCAGGTAGACAAAGCCCTAGCAGATGGTACTGTTCCCTCGGTGACAGATGTGTTAGTAGTTAAACGCACAGGTCAACAAATCCACATGGAACCAGGCCGCGACCATTGGTGGCATGATTTACAACAAGGTGTCAGTGCAGACTGTCCCCCCGAACCCATGGATAGTGAAGATATGCTCTTTGTTTTGTATACTTCTGGTAGCACTGGCAAACCAAAGGGTGTTGTTCATACAACTGGTGGTTATAATTTATATAGCCACATCACCACCAAATGGATATTTGACCTACAAGATACAGATATATACTGGTGTACTGCTGATGTGGGTTGGATTACCGGTCACAGCTACATAGTCTATGGTCCGCTTTCCAATGGTGCAACCACTTTAATGTATGAAGGTGCGCCTCGGGCTTCTAATCCTGGTTGTTTCTGGGATGTAATTGAGAAATATGGTGTGAACATTTTTTATACAGCACCTACGGCAATTCGGGCATTTATCAAGATGGGTGAACACCATCCCAAAACCCGCAATTTATCTTCTTTGCGGTTGTTAGGAACAGTGGGGGAACCCATTAACCCAGAAGCCTGGATGTGGTATCATAAAATCATTGGTGGTGAACGTTGCCCAATTGTGGATACTTGGTGGCAAACAGAAACAGGTGGTATTATGATTACACCCCTACCGGGTGCAATTCCCACTAAACCCGGTTCGGCAACTCTCCCCTTTCCTGGTATTATTGCAGATGTAGTGGATTTAGAAGGTAATACCGTACCCAAGAACGAAGGCGGTTATCTGGCGGTGCGTTATCCTTGGCCGGGAATGATGCGGACAGTCTACGGTGATCCAGAACGTTTTCGCCGCACTTATTGGGAACATATCCCCCCCAAAGATGGTAATTATATCTATTTTGCTGGTGATGGGGCTAGACAAGATGAAAACGGCTATTTCTGGGTTATGGGTCGTGTAGATGATGTGTTGAATGTATCGGGACACCGCCTAGGAACTATGGAAGTAGAATCGGCTTTAGTTTCTCATCCAGCAGTGGCCGAGGCCGCAGTAGTCGGTAAACCTGATGAACTCAAAGGTGAGGAAGTTGTGGCTTTTGTCACCTTAGAGGGGACATATCAGGGGAGTGAGGATTTGAGTAAAGAACTCAAACAGCACGTTGTCAAGGAAATTGGGGCGATCGCACGTCCGGGGGAAATTCGCTTTACCGATGCTTTACCTAAAACGCGATCAGGTAAAATTATGCGGCGCTTGTTGCGCAGTCTCGCATCTGGTCAGGAGGTTTCTGGTGATACTTCTACCTTAGAAGATCGCAGTGTTTTAGATAAGTTGCGGGAAGGCGCTTAGACAGATTGGTGACTGGGGACTTTTGTCTCTAGCTGCATCATTGATAGGGCGAAATGCTTGGGGGTGAGGTTCACTGTGTGACAATACTAGATTCTTCTCCCCTCAAAGATGATTTATCAACTAAACCTTAAATTGTAGGATGCGTTATAGCAACGCGTAACGCACCAATTAATTGGTGCGTTAGGGGTAATTCTTATTACCTCAAAACCTCAAATCCTTTTATAGCCGTAAAACAGCCTACTTAATATTTAGTTTATAAATAACTTCTAAGCCATACTTTTTCATGTTTTATCTGCTAGTTTCTTTCCTGAGTATGGTTCTTTTTTGCTGATAAACTTCTACAATTGATTGTTTTAATAGTGGCAGCTTTTGGTAAAACCAAACAGAAGCTACAATACAGACTATTCCATCCACCATTAATGTATTGGGTGTGCCGATGCGATTAGCTAAGAAGCCTCCGAGTAAGTTTCCTAGGGGTAACATTCCTAAAAATGACATTGTGTATAAACTCATTAATCTTCCGCGTTTATCATCATCTACAATTGTCTGTAAAAATGTGTTGCTGGCGGCAATTTGTAACATTGTTCCTAAGCCAACAAACAACATGATAAATAAGGAAAGTTGTAAATACCGAGATAATGAAAAAGCCATCAAGCTGATTCCTAAAATTCCCGGTGCTAAGGCAATTAATTTACCAATTAATAGTATATTTACCCGTGTAGCTAAATAAATACCACCTGCTGAAGCTCCTATTCCAGATGCTGTCATTAAAAGTCCCAATGTTTTAGCACTACCAGTGAGAATTTTTTCTGCAAAAATTGGCAGTAAAATTGTATATTGTAATCCCATTAAGCTAACTAAAGCTGATAGCCATAATATGCATCTAATTGCTGGGAATTTAAAAGCATAAACAAATACTTCTGCAACTTGTTGGAATGGATTACCAGTTGTCACTACAATTTGTCTGGGTTTTATATCCATTTCCAATAATGCAATGATAACAGCAATATAGCTAAATCCATCAATTAAGAAACAATAAGCTGCACCAATCGTTGCTATTAGTAAACCTCCCAGAGCTGGGCCAATTAATTGTGCCCCATTAATTATAGTTGAATTTATGGCGATCGCGTTGGCTAAATGTTCTCTATGTTCCAGTAATTCTGGCGCAAATGCTTGTCGTGCTGGTGAATCGACTGAGTTGATTAATCCTTGAAACAAACTTAAGCCGATGATATGCCATACTTGAATAGTACCAGTTAATGCCAGCACTGCCAAGGCTAATGACTGAACCATGGAAAATATTTGTGTACCAATTAGGGTATGGTACCGCGAAAAACGATCTACAAAGACTCCACCAAAAGGCGCTAGAAAAAAGCTGGGAATTTGACTAGCGAATCCTACAACTCCTAACATAACTGGGGAGTTGGTTAAGTGATACACTAGCCAGATTGTAGCAATATGTGTCATCCATGATCCAATTAAGGAAATGCTTTGTCCGGCAAAAAACAGACGATAGTTCCGTGACCTCAGCGCTGGTAATAGTTGCTGCTCTTGGTTTCCATCTGTATTAGCCATGTAATAATTTCTATTTTAACAATTACTGACTTGACTTTTAATGATTATCTGTAAGTAATTGCAAGACAACTTCACCCATGGGGGGGATTTAGGGATTAAATTAGTCAATATTAAGGATATTTGTCAGGGAAAGTTGAAAATATTGTTATGAAACTTTACATATAAGGTATAGTGCGCCTAGAGGTGCTACGCATTCATCCGAGGTCTAAAAGCCAGTGGGCTTTGGTGCTTTTATCTTTGTCAAAGGCGATCGCTTAAACAAACATATTCAGCTTTAAGCTATTAGTATCTGTTTCGTCAAACTTTGTTATCTGGCTGTACAGTGCTAAATTATTTGATCACTTGCCAAGTTATTCTTGCATTCTAGCTAGGCAGTATCTTTAAGAGTGATTGCAGCGATACCCAGGGAATTTTTTAAAGCCAGCAGCTGGATTTGAACCTGCGACCTTCCGATTACAAGTCGGATGCACTACCACTGTGCTATGCTGGCAAGTATGGGAATGTTTTTAATTTCCCAACCGATTACCTATTTTAGCATATATATTTAGATTGTCTATAGTCAAGAGCAAAAAAATTTCTTGATGTCGTTGCTCAGGAGATGAGTGGAGTGGGTGAGCAAAGCGCCAGCAACGAGAAAAAATAGTCATTTGAATGGCTGGTAAAGTTGATAAATTAATATACATAGCATAGCAAAAACTAATTCAAATACTAGGCTGGATGCAAAAATTTTTGGTACAGTTTTAAATCTGTACTTTTTTTTACCCAGCTAGGTAAAGGAACAGACATCAATTATTGTTCTTTACAAATCGGAAGCATGACAGCCTTGATAGGAAGAGATTTATTAAGCCTAGCGGACTTCAGTCCCCAGGAACTTCAAGAAATCCTGCAACTAGCAACCCAACTGAAATCACAAAAGTTGAAGTTGCATTGTAATCAGGTGTTAGGTTTGTTATTCTCTAAAGCTTCAACTCGTACGCGAGTCAGTTTTACTGTAGCAATGTACCAACTAGGTGGACAGGTAATTGATCTGAACCCTAATGTCACTCAAGTTAGTCGCGGGGAACCTTTGCAGGATACTGCACGGGTATTAGATCGATATTTAGATATTTTGGCAATTCGCACCTTTGCACAGCAGGATTTGGAAACTTTCGCTAGTTATGCTAAAATTCCAGTGATTAACGCTCTCACGGATTCAGAACATCCCTGTCAGATACTAGCGGATTTACTGACAATTCAAGAATGTTTTGGTGAGGTTAATGGTTTAACTTTGACCTATGTAGGCGATGGCAACAACGTAGCTAATTCTCTCATGCTGGGTTGCGCTTTGGCTGGTATGAATGTGAGAGTTGCTACACCTAAAGGATATGAACCTGATCTGGGAATTGTAGAACAAGCAAGAGCCATTGCAGGGGGTAAAACCGAAGTTCTGATCACTCATGACCCGGAATTAGCCGCCAAGGAATCTGCTGTACTTTATACTGATGTTTGGGCAAGTATGGGGCAAGAAACAGAAGCAGATCAACGCTTGCCTATTTTTCAACCTTACCAAATTTCAGAACAGTTATTAAGTCTTGCTGACCCAGAGGCAATTGTTTTACACTGCTTACCAGCTCATCGTGGTGAGGAAATCACCGAAGCGGTTCTTGAAGGTTCTCAGTCTCGAGTGTGGGAACAAGCTGAAAATCGCTTACACGCCCAAAAAGCTTTGCTTGCTAGTATCTTAGGTGCAAAGTAAAAAATTATGTATAGGGCAAAAGTTAAGAGCATCATCTTTCTTTTGCCTTTCAACAACTGCTATATAAAACCTAGACAAAGCTAGACTTTACTTTCTACTTCAACAGGAGCATGGGAGCGGTTATCCCTCAGTAGACTTGCACGCCTTAGCCAGACGCGATATTTCTCAAGTTAAGATTTACAAGAAAGACTACCGCTATCATTGCTTGGTTTTTCGCCTTGGCAATAGTCTTAATTCAATACTTGATATCGTAGGATTATATATCAAGTGGGCGATTTTCTTAACTCACTTATGTCAATTCTTATCAACATAAGTATAGTTTTGTCTATAAAATAGTCAGCTTAGGACTAGCTCTGAACTCACCAAGGAAACACCTTGTTATCTCAGATATTTTGTAGTACAAATGTTCTCAAGACATTTGTATTTACTTTCCCATAAATTTATGGAACGTCTCACAGAAGCTCAACAAGAATTATATGACTGGTTAGTAGAATATATCCGAGTTCACCAGTATTCTCCTTCAATTCGGCAAATGATGGCAGCAATGAAGCTGAAATCACCTGCACCAATTCAAAGTCGTTTAGACCATTTACGCACCAAAGGATATCTGGATTGGAACGAGGGGAAGGCGCGGACGATTCGGATTTTGCATCCTGTGAAGCAGGGTATCCCTATTTTAGGTACAATTGCTGCTGGTGGTTTAATAGAACCTTTTACTGATGCTATAGATTATTTAGACTTTTCTCATATTACTTTACCCCCCCAGACCTACGGTTTACGGGTCGCTGGTGATAGTATGATTGAGGATTTAATTGCTGATGGGGATTTAGTATTTCTGCATCCAGTATTAGAACCAGATCAGTTGAAAAATGGTATCATCGTCGCTGCTAGAGTTGATGGATACGGCACTACTTTAAAGCGTTTTTATCGCCGGGATGATCTGGTTACCCTCAAACCTGCTAATCCTAAGTATCAACCTATTGAGGTTCTCGCTACCCAAGTAGAAGTGCAGGGTTCACTGGTTGGAGTGTGGCGAGTTTATTAAGTGGGGACTGGATGGTGGAGAAAAGATTCCCAATTACCAATGACCAATGACTAATGGCTAATTATCTAGTAGACCATCTACCTAGTTTCAGGCTGAAAGTTCCATCTGTTAGCGAAGCTAAGGGGAATTATCAAGCTGGTCAAACATCACCAGGATACCCTATCATGCCTGTATCTTTGCAATTACGGCAATATCAACGCCAGGCTATCACTAGTTGGTTTGCCAACAATGGCAGAGGTACGCTGAAAATGGCTACTGGTAGTGGGAAAACTATTACAGCATTAGCGATCGCCTATGAACTATACCAACAGATTGATTTACAAGTGTTGCTGGTGGTGTGTCCTTATCGTCATCTTGTCACTCAATGGGGGAGAGAATGTGAAAAGTTTAACTTACAGCCTATTTTAGCTTTCGAGAATTTACGCACTTGGCAAAGTCAACTGTCTACGCAACTGTATAATCTGCGTTCCGGTGCGGAAAAATTTATCACTGTGATTACTACCAACTCCACATTAATCAGTGATGGGTTGCAATCTCAACTCAAGTATTTTCCCCCAAAAACTTTAATTATTGGCGATGAAGCCCATAATTTAGGCGCACCGAAGTTAGAAGAAAATTTACCCCGCCGCGTGGGGTTACGTCTGGCTTTATCTGCTACACCGGAAAGGTATTTTGACGATTATGGTACACAATCGTTATTTGATTATTTTGGACCGGTTCTTCAGCCAGAATTTACCTTGAAGGATGCGATCGCCCAGGGAGCTTTGGTACATTATTTGTATTATCCCGTACTCGTCGAGTTAACTGATGCGGAAAGCGTAGCTTATTTAAAGCTGACAAAAAAGATCGGGCGATCGCTACTATATAGAGAACGGGAGAATGGCAAAGGGGAAAACTTGGAAGACCAAGAAGATTTAAAGCCATTATTAATGCAACGCGCCAGGTTAATTGGTGCGGCCTCAAATAAATTAACAGCTTTGCGAGAATTAATGACTACTCGCAGGGAAACTACTCACACTCTTTTTTATTGTAGTGATGGTTCCCAAGAAGCTGGACAGCGTTCATCCTTACGTCAACTCAAAGCCGTTGCTAAAATTCTAGGTGTAGACTTAGGTTATAGAGTTAGCACTTACACTGCACACACTTCCTTAAAAGAAAGAGAAGTTTTACGCCGTCAATTTGAAACTGGGGAGTTACAGGGTTTAGTCGCAATTCGTTGTTTAGATGAAGGCGTTGACATTCCCGCTATTCAAACCGCGGTGATTTTATCCAGTTCCGGAAATCCTCGTCAGTTTATTCAGCGTCGGGGGCGAGTTTTACGTCCTCACATTGGCAAAGAACGCGCCACTATATTCGATATGATTGTTTTACCACCTGATTTAGATCGGGAAACCATAGAAGTAGAACGCAATCTTTTAAAGAAAGAATTACGCCGCTTAGTAGAGTTTGCAGATTTAGCTGATAACGCAGGGGAAGCCAGAATGCAGTTACTGCATTTACAAAAGCGTTATGGTTTATTAGATATTTGACGAATTTTAGTCATGACTCAGGCGCTCCATATTTCTATATTTCTATGTTTCTGTTTAAGTCTACATACAAGACCAAAAAAATGTAAATTTTTTTATAAGTTGGGGAATCAATGGGGCGTAATATGGGAAAATGATACTGAGGTTAATTATAATTGGGTGTAAATGCAAATAAAAATTTTACTAGTACCCGATTATGATTAAAAACTAACCTAATCTTAGCAGAGACAATTGTGAAAATCAACCTTTTTCCCGCGACTTGAGATATTTCATAAATTGTGCCTTGTTCCCTGGAGGTATTCTGCGGTTTCCTTTTCCTCGTGCAAGAGAAACAATACAGCAAATGTAATATAAATATCTTGCCACCTACGGATACATCTCACTCACTTAAAATTAGTTGTATATTGTAAATTTTTTTTATAAGTTGGGGAATAAATGGGGCGTAATATGGGAAAATGATACTAAGGTTAATTATAATTGGGTGTGAATGCAAATAAAAATTTTACTAATGCCCCATTATGATGAATAACCAACATAATCTTAGCAGAAACAATTGTGAAAATCAACCTTTTTCCGCCATCAATTCGCAATAGAACAAAAAGATAAATATAATCAGGTAGATAGAATATAAAAAACCTATTGAAAATCTCAAATGCGTTCAGAGTCAAATATCGAGGATGTGCAGGAACCAATTACCAGCGCACCGCCAGAAGTGCGGCAAATTATTGAGCGAGTATGGAAGTTAGAAAAAGGGAGACTAGATAAGAAAAGCAATAGCCATATAAATGAAGAGATATTGGATATTGTCAAGGAAGAGGTGCGATGAAGCTGACTTCAATTAAACTGTGCAACTTTCGCTCCTTTTATGGCACAACACCAGAAATACTGCTTGCAGTAGGAGATAATCGTAACACCACAATTATTCATGGAAATAATGGTTCTGGAAAGACGAGTCTACTCAATGCATTTACTTGGGTTTTATATGAAAAATTCACTGCTGCTTTTGCTTCCACAGAACAACTAGTTAATAAACGCTCAATAGCAGAAGCTCAAAAAGGTCAAGCTGTGGAATGTTGGGTAGAAGTGGCCTGGGAACATGAAGGTAAACGCTATCGAGTTAAACGTTCCTGTCGAGTTTATAAAAATGATATTGACTTTGAAGCGAGTAAAACTGAGTTACGGATGTGGGTATGTGAGGATGATGGTCAATGGTATATCCCAAACCAACACCCCGATAATATCATTAATCAGATTTTACCTGCAAGTTTACATCAGTATTTTTTCTTTGACGGTGAACGCATAGAAGAAATAGTGCGATGTGATAAAAAAGCCGAAATTGCCGAAGCGACTAAAATTTTCTTGGGTGTGGAGGTGATTAACCGTTCCATTAGACACCTAGGAGAAGCTAAAAAAAGTTTGGAAAATGAACTAAAAGCGATTGGTAATGCAGAAACGAAACAGCTACTGAGACAGCAAGAGAAGATAGAACAAGAGAGTGAACGCATCACCAACCGACAAACAGAAATTAAAAAAGAATTAGAATATCAACACACTTTGAAGAAAGAGACAAGTAACCGCTTGCTAGAACTTGTTGCTGCTAAAGAATTGCAAGA
Organism: Anabaena sp. CS-542/02; assembly: GCF_028331085.1. NCBI lineage: Bacteria > Bacillati > Cyanobacteriota > Cyanophyceae > Nostocales > Nostocaceae > Anabaena > Anabaena sp. CS-542/02. The sequence goes on along the minus strand of NZ_JAQMTM010000014.1, from coordinate 14,009 downwards.
CAGATGGAAAAGTTTAGAATTACAGAAAGCAGAAAACCAGGAAGCATTTAAGAAAAATAAAGAAGCTCTGAAAAAGATCATTTCAGCAAGGGGTTATACAGTCATGCTTTCGGATACTACATCTCAATTTCGGAAAATTATTGATGATTTAAAGCAGCGAGGTGAGTTAAAGTCGGGTATTTCGCGGGAATTTGTCAATGACTTATTAAAATCTAAACGCTGTATTTGTGGTGCTGAATTAAGCATTGGTACTGCTCATCATAAACATATTCAAACTTGGTTGGTTAAAGCAGGTTCTTCAGTAGTAGAAGAAACAGCAATTCGTATGGCTGTTCAAGTAGATGAACTCGATAAACAAGCAGCGGCTTTTTGGGAAGAAGTTGATAAAGAACAAGCCAGGATTAAACAGTTAAGGGACACAATATCTCAAGTGGAGAATGAGTTAGATAATATTCAAGATAAACTCAGAAAAGATACTAATGAGGAAATTAGCAGTTTACAAAAACGTTTAGACGAAATAGAACTCAATATTGATGAATTAAATAGAGAACAGGGTGCAAATCAGCAGCAAGTTATCCAATTAAAAACAGAACTTGATGCTTTAGCTAAACAAATATCTAAACAGCAACTAAATGAAGGAAAACAAATATTAGCACAGCGCCGCATTCATGCTACTCAAGATGCTATTGAACGCTTAACAGAAGTTAAAAATCGGCAAGAAAAACAATTTCGTCTGCAACTAGAAAAGCGAGTACAAGAGATATTCAATCTGCTTTCAGTCAAACCATATACTCCCAAAATTAGCGAAAAATATGAATTGACTTTAGTAGAATATACTGCGGGTATAGAAGCACCAGTTGCATCTTCCACTGGGGAAAACCAAATTCTTAGTTTATCTTTTATTACTAGTATCATGGATAAGGTCAGGGAATGGAGTCAAAAGCGCAAAATGATGATGCTTCCTGATAGTAGTACTTTTCCCATAGTCATGGATTCGCCCTTTGGTAGTTTGGATGAAACCTCACGTAGACGTATAGCAGCGAAAATTCCTGAATTAGCTAATCAGTTAATTGTGTTAGTAACTAAGACTCAATGGCGGGGTGAGGTGGAAGAGGAAATGACGGAGATGATTGGGAGAGAATATGTGCTGAATTATTATTCTTCTAAACCAGATTGTGAGCAAGATTATATTCAGTTAGGGAAAGAAAGATATTCTTTAATAAGGCAAAGTCCCAACGATTTTGAGTATACCGAAATTATGGAAGTAGTTCGTAATTAACTGTGGTGTGAATGATGCAGGATAAGAGAAAAAAGGCGATCGCCAGATGTTTTAGTATAAAATAGTGATTTTACGGATAATGGTTGAAACTGGTAGAATCAGGGTTGCTAAAGATAAGGCTCAGTTAGTTAAGGATTTAACATCTTCAGAGGGCGGAACAGGACCGTTTTCCACTTTTGCTGATGTCATCGTATTTGCAGCAGCTTTGGGTGCAAAGCATAAAAAGCGTGTCCCTTTGGGGGAAATTTCCAAAAGGGAACCATCACCTATTAGGTTAGAATATTTTGCTTCAGTGGGAACTGACATAGTGATTAAATTATTGGGAGTAACTGAAACTCAGCATATTAAAGTATTATCTCCCCATGAAGAAGAATATGATAAGCAACGTAACCATATTTTTGAAGAATATGCTAATGGGGGACTGGAGATATTAGAACAAGAGTTAAGGGGAGCAGTGGATTATTCAGAGCGCATTTTATTATTTTTAACTTATGAAAGAAGCAATTACGGGGAAGAAGAAGAGGAATTTGATTTAAGCAAATTTCTTTTTTGATGACCATAACCTTGCTAACTCTGCTACTTATAAAATAATTGGTAGTCCTACTTGCTTAGGTTCAACCAACTGACCATCAAAGCCTATGGTTTTATTTTCCACAGTTCTCGCATCAGCCAAAGCCCTGCGCAGTTCAGCTCGTTCCATCTGCTCCTGAACTCCACCCAAAATATAAATGAGTAACTTGGCTGCTAATTGCCGTCCAGAAACCTGCACCCGCTTTTTATTGGGGTCATACAAAACACCATACCATAACGATTGTGGATACTCCATACCACTCAAGCCGCCTTGTCGGTCGAATTTCCGCAGCTTTTTAAAGATATCCTCCAGTGAGAAACCCTTTTGAAAAACCAAAATTCCCAAAGCTTGAGCTAAAGCCACTTGAGCTACAGGACGGAAAAGCATATTTCCGTCACCTCCATCCTTTTCAAAACTAAAGCGTCGCAAAGTGGGGGTGTCTTCTTCATCCAGCAGCTTATAACTGGGAAGGGTTGCTAAATAATCAAATAGCTGGCGGAATTCCTCAATTCCCTGCTCAAGTTCGTCATCCTCTGGTCGCATAGGAATTAAGCCTTTTTCCGCCGGTTTCCAGTGAGGGAACTTTTGCCCCAAATATCGCTCACACATATCATGGAGAGCTTGCAGGGTGGTTAAAACAGTAGAATTAGATGCCACTGTCCCACTATTCCAATTAACGCGAGGATTGCGATCTGGTCGTTGTTCGAGAAGCGGATGAGTAACAGCGATTTTTCTGGCCACAATGGAAAAACCATCATCCTCATTTAGCTGTGCTAATTGACCTTTAGTTAAAGGTGCAGCCATCAAGTTAACATGAACAAAAATCGATCTCACTCTGCGCCGCGCCTGGGTGCGAGTTTCCCCAGACGCAACTGCACAGATGAACTCAATGCCGATTTTTTCTTTGGGTAAACTTTGTAACTCGTCAAGGTCTACTTGGTACTGTTCTATCAAATCACTGACTGTGATCGAATTATCATCAGCAGTTTTATCCTTCTTATAGCGCTGAAGTTTGCTGGTTTTGATTAACTCCATCAAACCCTGCACACCCATCAGGCGGTGTTGACCATCTAAAGCATAAATAGTCACATCATCTTCGGAAATATTCAGCAGACCCACTTTACCGTCTTGATCCAAAGGGGTAAAATCAGTAGTAGATTTTAAAGCTATTCCCTGACTATCCCACTCAGGAGCTTTGGGATTATCCACCCAGGGTTGATTAATCACCACGAGAACAGGTGGGAATTTGTGACTTTTCCGAGCTGCTAAGTACTGTACTAGGGGCGCTTGTCGTGACCAGTCAAGGGGACGTTGCTGAATTTCGTCAATGCTGTCTGCGTCAACTACATTACCAGTTTGTGGATTGTACTTTTTCTGAAGTAAGGGTAAACCAGAGGCGAAGTGAACGCGACCCGCAAACCATTCTAGGGTGACAGAACCAACATAAGCCTCAGTACCACCCATCTCAGTTTTCTGGACGAAAATATGGTCTTTTTTGGCTAAGAAATTTTGGAGGAGTAAGGATAGTACCTGTTGTTCCTTATGTTCTCTTTCCAGGTATTCCTGAGCGATGTCAGAGTGGGTCATGTTAAATTTTCAAAACTAAATAGTGTAGGATAGTAGAATTATCCGCAAAATTGGGTATTAGTAGTAAGGTTTTTAAAAATTTTTCGTACCTATATTAAGTAAATTTTTTTGTATGTTAGCCATTTCCATTCACACGGATGGAAATAGTCACGCCGATATTTTCAGAGGTAGAAAGACCATGAATACAGCACAACAACCAGAAAATAAAGGTCAGCAATCGCCTACTGTAGCAAATTTAGTGGCTGATATCCAAGCTTTGACCACTGAAATTCAAGAATTGTATTGTTTAGATGATGTACCTTGGGTAGTGGGATATTCAGGTGGTAAAGACAGTACAGCAACTTTACAACTGGTATGGAATGCGATCGCTGGACTACCACCGGAAAAAATCCACAAAAAAATTTACGTAATTACTACGGATACACTGGTAGAAAATCCTATCGTAGCTGCGTGGGTACGTAATTCGCTCAAACAGATGAAAACTGAAGCCCAAAGGCAAAGATTACCATTTGAAACCCATTTATTACAGCCAGAACCTAAACAGACTTTTTGGGTTGGTTTGATTGGTAAAGGGTACCCAGCGCCAAGAGGTAAATTTCGCTGGTGTACAGAACGTCTCAAAATAAATCCCTCCAATCGCTTTATTCGTGATGTCATCCGTACGAAAGGGGAGGCCATTGTTGTACTAGGTACTCGCAAAGCTGAAAGCAGAGCGCGTGCTAATAGAATGAAAAAATGGGAAGCTAAACGGGTACGTGCTCACCTGAGTCCTAACATGAACTTGCCAAACTCTCTAGTTTACAGTCCCATTGAGGACTGGCAAAATGATGAGGTTTGGATTTATCTGATGCAATGGGAAAACCCTTGGAATTATAGCAATAAAGATTTATTCGCCATTTATAGAGGTGCATCTGCTGATAATGAATGTCCTTTAGTAGTGGATACAACTACTCCCAGTTGTGGTAGCTCTCGTTTTGGTTGCTGGGTTTGTACATTAGTTAGTCAGGATAAATCACTGACAGCTATGATTCAAAATGATGAAGAAAAAGAGTGGATGCAACCTTTACTTGATTTCCGTAAAGAATTAGATATTGAAGAAAACCGCGATCGCAGAGACTTTCGCCGCAGAAGTGGGGATGTCCAACTATATGAACGTAACTTAGAAGGTGAAGTATCAGTTGAGCCTATTCCTGGACCATATATTAAAGAAGCGCGTGAAGATTGGCTCAGAAAGTTACTCACAGTTCAAAAACAACTCCGAGTTAGAGCACCAGAAAATATGCGCGATATTACTTTAATTACCCCTGAAGAACTGAGTGAAATTCGCCGCATCTGGCTAGAAGAAAGACATGAGTTTGATGACACCTTACCGCGCATTTATCAAGAGGTGACTGGTGAGGTATTCCAAGACCCCCGTCCCGGTGCTGGGTATAGTTTACTCGGTAGTGATGAATGGGTGGTACTAGAAGAAATCTGTGGTGATGATGCTATGCATTTGGAGCTAATGGCGAAGTTATTGGACACAGAACGCCAGTATCGTAAAAAGGGACGACGGGTAGGAATATATGACACCCTAGAAAAATGTTTTGCTACCAGTTCCCGCTCCCCTGAAGAAGCAATTAAAAACGCCCATTTGAAACGTGATTTAAAAACAGCCGTTGACGCAGGTGATATAGAAAGGGTTAAGCAGCTGACTTTAGGTAATGCTATGGATGAACCCAATAAATCGCCATCTTGGGGAAGCATGAAATTTAAAAAGCAAGATATAACAGGGAATTAGTCAAAATCTGTTATTCCCCCATATTCTATAAACCCACAAATCAATGATATTCCTTGAACTCGTATTACAAAACTTTGGTCCTTACTGTGGTCGTCAGGTAATCAATCTTAACCCAAAAATTGATGGAGAAAATGCTTGTCCCATTATCCTATTAGGGGGAATGAATGGCGGGGGAAAAACTACCCTGATGGATGCAATGCGCCTAGCATTATATGGTCATCGCGCCCAATGTTCCACCCGTGGTAACCTAAGTTATAACGACTTTCTCACCCAATGCGTTAATAGCCACACTCCACCACTGGAAGATACTCGCATTGAATTGGTTTTTGAACATATTGAAAATGATGAGCCAGTAAAATATAGAGTGGTGCGACGCTGGACAAAAGAACCTAAAGATGGTAAAGACCAACTAGGTATTTTAGATGCTCAAGAATGGCTGGATATTGCCTTAGTGAATATTTGGGATGAGTATATAGAAAATCTCTTACCATTAGGAATTTCTAACTTGTTTTTATTTGATGGTGAACAAGTCAAGGAACTGGCGGAGCAGGAAACACCTCCTCCCATTGTGGTTGATGCAATTCGTGGGCTTTTAGGTTTAGAACTAGCTGAACGATTATCAGTTGATTTAGATATTATAGTCAACCGCAAGCGTAAGGAAATCGCTGATACTCAAGACTTGGTGAATTTAGAAGAAATTGAGCAAAAACTGAAGGTACAACTACAGGAATATCATAAAATTGAGCGGCAATTCCAAGAATTTAATCAGACTTTATTGGAAGCGGAGACAAAGCAGCAAGAAGCTTTTGACAAATTCATTGCTGAAGGTGGTAAAATAGCAGGCGATCGCAGTCAGTTAGAAAAACAAAAATATGACATAAATAGCGCAGCAGAAAAGACACGTTTAGCCATGGGTGAATTAGCTGCGGATATCTTACCTTTAGGTTTAATTGAACCTTTACTCCAGGAAACTTATATTCAAGGAGAGAGAGAATTTCGTACTCAACAAGCTAAAGTAGCCTATGATTTACTCTTACAAAGAGATCAGCGTTTAATTGACTTGATTAATCAATTAAAAATTAGCAACAAGCAAGTTGATAAGATCACAGAATTTATCTCATCCGAAAATAAGAAGATTCAGCAAGATACCATACAAGAATCCTGGCTATTAACTGACTCAGAAACCCTGAATCAATTAGATAATATTATTCATCATTATCTGTTGTATACAAAAAAACTAACCCAAGATAAGTTAACAGATTTGCGCTTTCAAGAAGAAGAAATTATCACCCTAGAAAGACAAATTCAAACCGCTGCATCTCCAGAAGACTATCAAAGATTAGTGGATAACTTACAACAAACACAAAAGGAAGTTGCACAAGCAAAAGCAACTTGTGAAATAGCCAAAAGTCAATTAAATCAATTAGAAAGTGAGATTCGTAACACAAAAAAAAGCCTAGAACAATATACAGAAACTAATATTGACCGCAAACATAATGAACATATTATTAACGCAGCCGCTAAAGTTCAAGATACATTAAAACTGTTCCGTGAGAAATTAACTCTGAGAAAACTAAATAAACTAGAAATTGAAGTTACGGAATGCTTTCGCTACCTGCTACACAAATCAGATTTAGTGCATCGGGTCGCCATCGACACCAACACATTCAGCCTATCGCTGTATGATCTGAATGGTAAATCAGTATCCAAACAGAGACTTTCCGCAGGAGAAAAGCAACTACTAGCCATCGCGTTTCTCTGGGGATTAGCGCGAGTCTCAGGCCGTCGCTTACCCGTAGCCATAGATACACCCCTGGGTAGACTAGACTCATCTCATCGGGGAAACCTCCTAGAAAGGTATTTCCCCTCTGCTAGCCATCAAGTTATACTGTTATCGACAGATACGGAAATTGGTAAGCATGAAGTAGAAACACTGAGAAATAATCAAGCGATCGCCCGGGAATACCTCCTCAAGTATAACTCCTCTACCCGTCAAACTACAGTCATACAAAATCAATATTTTTGGTAAATATGGAATCTCCTATTGAAAGAATCAAACTTTCTCAAACAGCCAAAGAACAACTACTTAAACTTAAACGTAGCACTAAAATTGACCAATGGAATATTTTATGTCGTTGGGCTTTTTGTCGTTCCTTAGCAGAATCTGCCCCACCCTCACCGGTACCAATTCCCCAAGATAGCAACGTAGAAATGACCTGGCGGGTATTTGGTGGCGAAATCTCCGATATTCTTCTGCTCGCACTCAAGCAACGCTGCCATAATGATGGCTATGGTACAGACAAAGAAACCCTAGCCACGCAATTTCGCCTGCACTTGCATCGTGGAATTGGTTACTTAGCAGGAGACCCAAATATCAAGAAAATTGAAGACTTAATTGAATTAGCACTCAAACATTGAAAGGATATTAGTTAACTGTTAACTGTTGACTGTTAACTGATATGGCCGAATCTTTAGAAATCGAGCGTCACAGAGCTGCGATCGCTCGTCATGATATATCTCGCCCAGTGCGCTTGGTAATAGAATCGCAGATCCTCAATCAAGAGACTTCATTTTTTGATTATGGCTGCGGGTACGGTGGTGATGTAGAGCGAGTAGCCAAATTAGGCTATAGTAGCGCTGGTTGGGACCCTTACTACTTTCCCAACGACACCATTAGCATCGCAGATGTAGTCAACTTGGGTTATGTCCTCAACGTCATTGAAGACCAAGAGGAACGCCGCCAAAGTCTGATTCGCGCCTGGGAAATTACCCAAAAAGTTCTAATTGTCGCGGCACAAGTATTAATTAACGCCCCTAGTAAAACTCAACTAGCTTACAGCGATGGTATAGTCACTCGCCGCAACACCTTTCAGAAATATTACGAACAACAAGAACTCAAAACTTACATAGATGAGGTACTGAATGTAGATGCCGTACCAGTAGCATTGGGTGTGTATTTTGTCTTTCGTGATGATGTGGAAAAGGAAAGTTTTAAAGCCATCCGCTTCTTTTCTAGCACTTCTACACCAAGAGTCCGTATCCCCAGTAAGCGATTTGAAGACTACCAAGAACAACTAAAACCACTGATGGACTTTTTTACCAAACGTGGCAGGCTACCTGTAAAAGGTGAATTAGGGAATCAAGAGGAACTACTCACAGAATTTGGTAGCTTCCGCCGAGCCTTTAATGTAGTTTTACAAGTTACCGATGAAGCAGAATGGGATGCGATCGCCTATCGTCGTTCCTTAGACATTCAAGTATATCTTGCCCTCAGTCACTTTGATCAACGTCCCACATGGCACAAACTACCCCCAGAAATGCGCCAAGACATCAAAGCCTTTTTTGGTAGCTACGAAGAAGCTTGTCAAGTAGCTGACCAAAAGCTTTTCAGCTTAGGTAATCCCCAAGTTATCCACAAAGCCTGCGAAAAGAGCAAAATTGGCAAACACACACGGGGCGCACTTTACGTTCATGTGTCTGCCCTAGCAGCCCTTGACCCCTTACTACGAATTTATGAAAGCTGTGCTAGCCGCACCATCGGGCGTGTAGACGGAGCCACATTAATCAAATACCATCTTGACAAACAACAAATATCTTACTTATTTTACCCACAATTTGACACTGATCCCCATCCAGCCTTAACAGCCAGTATTACCATTGACTTAAAAACCTTATACATCACTCACCGAGATTATGCAGATAGAGCCAATCCGCCCATTTTGCACCGCAAAGAAACCTTTGTAACTCCCAATTACCCACACTACCAAGAATTTACCCAACTTACCCAACAAGAAGAAGAATTAGGATTACTCAAGCAAAAAAGTGACATTGGTACTCGTGCAGGTTGGGAAAAATGCTTGGCTGCACACGGTGTAAAAATCACAGGACATCAAATTCATCAACTCAAAGAATTTTAACTAAATTCCATGTTTCCTAAGAAAAATACAGCAACTGTGGCAAGATAACTGCAATTGATCAAATTGAGAAAGAACCTGGACAAAATGAACCCCGTGCGATCGCTAGTAAAAGTTTTTGGTAGCCGTAAAATGGCCGCCTTGACATTAATAGGTTTCTCATCCGGCTTACCATTGTTCTTAACCAGCCGAACCCTACAGGCTTGGATGACTGTAGAACAGGTAGATTTAGGTGCTATTGGGTTATTTAGCCTTGTGGGTCTACCCTACTCCTTAAAATTTATCTGGTCACCCTTGCTAGACAGGTTTGCAGTGCCAATTTTAGGGAGGCGACGCGGCTGGTTAATCATACTGCAAATTGGGTTATTCATTGCCATTGCCCTCATGGCTTGGCAACAACCCAAGCAAGCATTACAATTATTAGCGATCAATGCTGTGGTGATCGCCTTTTTAAGTGCCAGTCAAGACATTGCCGCCGATGCTTACCGTACCGATGTTCTAGAAGAATTAGAATTAGGAGCAGGTGCTGCTGTTTACGTCTTAGGTTATCGAGTAGCACTTTTATTCACAGGGTCTTTGGCATTAATTCTAGCCGACAGTTTACCTTGGTCATCAGTTTACTTATTGATGTCCTTGGGTATGGGTATTGGAATTATTGCCACCTTATTTGCACCAGAACCCAAAGAAAGCAGCCCACCAGAATCCTTAGCAGCGGCGGTCATTTTACCCTTTGGGGAATTTTTCGGGCGCCACGGTGTACTCCAAGCAATTTTAATTTTGCTGTTCATCGTCCTGTATAAACTTGGCGATGCCTTTGTTAACAATATGTCTACACCCTTTTTGTTGCAAACAGGATTTACCCAAACCGATATCGGCGCAATTCAAGGTGGTATGGGGCTAATTGCTACCATCGTTGGCACCTTAGCAGGGGGAGCAATTTTGAGTAGAATTGGTATCAACCGTTCACTCTGGTTATTTGGTGCTTTGCAAGCGGTGAGTAACTTAGCTTATTATACTCTGGCTAATCTTGGTCAAAACTACTCGGCTTTAGTCTTAACAATTAACATTGAAAACTTCTGTGGCGGCTTGGGAACAGCAGCCTTTGTGGCATTTTTGATGAATATGTGTAACCAGCGGTTTTCCGCCACCCAATATGCTTTATTATCCAGTTTCATGGCGGTCAGTCGTGATATCCTAGTCGCCCCTGCTGGGAATTTAGCAAAAACCACAGGTTGGCCTCTATTTTTCATTATCAGTATGGTTGCTGCTATCCCAGGACTACTTCTGTTACCATTCTTTGCCCCTTGGAACCCTAAACCAGTGGCAATATCCAGACCAGGACTTGAAGAAGATGAGGATTTATGGGGAACCAAATAGTTATTATTGTTGGCACATTTATTCTCTTACTCACCGGCTTGTTACTCGGCTATGTTCTCTCACAGTTAGTTTTAGGATTTCTAGAACTTAACCAACTAACAATCTTCGGAACATTCAGTCTAGTTGTAATCTTTGGTACACTTTATTACGTTTTGTTTTGGCAGCTAGGTCGAGAACAATCACGCTTAAGAGATCAACACAGGCGAGATGCGGTACAGGAGCAAACAACAACCCTCATAAACGATAGCCATCTCAAAAACAAACTCATTGCTAAATTAGGAGGTGATGTAGCCGCTGCTGAACGACTGATTGAACAAGCAAAGGTCAATTATCCGGGAATGCCAGAAAATTGGTACTGTGAGAGGGCTATTGATGATTTGGAACGGGAGCAACGCTAACCAGATTCAAAACTCGATAGAATAAATCAAGCCAATATTCTCAGCAGCCCCAAGATTGCAATTAAATTATGGTGATCATTCGTCAGTATATTGCCCCATTGATCGTAGTGTTAATCTTTTCATTAGCACTGGTAGCAGTCAGCGCCCGCATTTTCCTACCCTCTGATATGGCAGCACCCGCACCAGTTGAAGAAAATGGGCAAATAGGAACATGGGTGAATGGGGAAGAAGAATTATTTTCTGTTTCACAAACCCCTGGGGTGTCTTTGTCTATGTTACCCACGGTAACAAGGAATTTAACGGAAATTGAGTGTGTCTGAGCAACTGCTACCAGGCTACTATATTCGTCCCGGTTCAACACAAGAGCGATCGCTGCTAGTCACGTTTATGCAGCAAACTTACCGGGAACTATTTCCCCAGCAAGACTTTGCCCATCTAGCCAGAACCGTTGATCAGTATTTCTCCCCAGATACACCCTTGTGGTGGGTAGAGTGTTTGGGTGAGGAATCCCCTATTATTGCCTGTCTCTGGGTAGGAAATGCCATAGATCAAGTCCGGGGGGATCGCCATGCTCACATTTTTCTTCTCTACGTTGTCCCAGAATATCGGCGAAGGGGTATTGGTACAGCTATGATCAAGTATGTGGAAAATTGGGCAACTCAAAGAGGCGATCGCCAAATTGGTTTACAGGTTTTTCCATCCAACTCAGCAGCCTTAAACCTTTACCATAACTTAGGTTATCAAACCCAATCCCTATGGATGCTAAAATCACTATCTAAAGGTTTGTAGTCAGGAGTCCTAGTTCTACTGACCCCTAAATGATCTAAATATATCAACCATTTTTATGTGCTCAGATAAATATATAAATATTAATTATGTATGACGAAGAAGACCTAAGCCTACTTGATGGAGAGGTAGAGCTAGAAAGCCCCCTGGATAATATAGCAGCCCTCACCACTGAATCTCAAGGGCCAAAGCCAGATCCAGAGGAGATGCTAGCTCTTTTAGAAAATCATCAACCCCAGCAGCGGATGCTTGCGGCTCGTGCTTTTTGTGATCTGGAAGATGCACGGGCTACACCCCATTTAATTCGCCTGTTAACTGATACCTGTCCCTTGGTGCGGGTGAGTGCAGCCTATGGGATTGGACGCAATCCCAGCCCAGAAGCAGTAGAACCGTTAATCAATCAACTTAACAAAGACTGGAATGGCTATGTACGTAAGGGGGTAGTTTGGGCTTTAGGAAATTGCCGCGATCGCCGTTCTCTAGCGCCCCTAGCAGACGCTTTAAAAACCGACATTTCCGCCGTGCGTTTGTGGTCTGCTAGCGCCTTAGCGCAGATGGCGGATGTTGGATATGAGGCTGTTGTGGGAGCAATACCAGCACTAATTGAGTCCTTAGTCCAAGACCCAGTAGCAGCTGTGCGCAGTAACTGCGCTTGGACAATTGGGCAGTTGTGCCGAGAATTACCGTCTAATATTATCTATGCCACAGCGATCGACGCTTTGATTCAAGCCTTCGCCGAAGATAAGGATTTAGGAGTGCGGGAAGACGCTAAAGCCTCACTATTAGGGGTAGGTGACCCCCGTGGCTTACAGCTCATTGAAACCTTAGAACAAGAGGGATGGTTTTGATGGGTGGGGAATGATGCTTAAAGCCATCGGTTTGCTGTTTAAGATTTCTGTCTCTGAGCGATTTGCATAAGCAGACGAAGTGCTTCGTTAACCGATTCACTTGTGGGAAAGGCTTGAGCAACGTCAGGTTCAAGTAATACTACATTTGTTCCCGCTTGGTAGCGCTCCACATATTTTCCTCTAACACCACCGTGCATCTTGCTAAAGTCATACTCAGGTCTTAAGTCGTCTTCTAGCTCGTGGTTACTCTCCATCTTCATAAAACCTCCGCTCATTTCGGGTTCCTTCTCGTGCGCTGATAATCCGAACGCGATCTGCTCGATCTGTATGGGAGACTATCAGGATACGATTAGCACTGGATAATCCAATGATAACGTAACGCTCCTCACCGTAAGAGTGATCTGGGTCAGGGAATGTCACAGATAAAGGATCATTGAAAACAGTAGACGCCTCGTTGAATGAAACGCCATGCTTTTTCAGGTTCGAGTTCGCCTTGTCTGGATTCCATTCAAATTGCATTTAAACAACACTTGCTACTCTACTTGATTTTTACCAGGACTTACGCACAACAGAACAAAAGTAGGGGTAATTCATGAATCACCCCTACATCAGAACCAGGTTTTTAGTCCAATCTTGCGTAAATCCTATTTACGTAAAACACCGGTGCTTAATTATCATTTTTTGCTAGTTTTGTATTAGTAGATATTCCCTTAGTTCAACAAATCATGAGGTGGGACATGACAGTATTGAGAGAATCACCCTGGTATGAGGAAATCTTGAAAGAGGGATTACAGCAGGGGGAAAAACAGGGATTATAACAGGGATTACAACAGGGACGACTTGAAGGACAGAGCTTAATGGTTCTACGTTTGTTACAGCGTCGCTTAGGAACCTTGGACGATACAGTAAAACAGCAAATTCAAATGCTACCAGTAGAGCAACTGGAAAGTTTAGCAGAAGAATTACTAGACTTTAGGGATATAGAACAGTTACAAAGGTGGTTAGAACAGCTTTCTTGAGGGTTTCGGGGTTTCGACTACGCTCAACCACCGGGTTTCGACTTTTGATCTTGAAAATGAACCACCTGAGCAACCTAGAGAGTAAACTCCCCTATAGTGATATGACGGTTTGAGCAGATTCGCCTTGCGGGTAACGACTGCGAAGATGCAAGGTGATTTCCGTATCTAGTCGCTTGAGGAAAATCAGCAGTTTTCCCTCGCTGAACCGTTGAAATTCTCCTTTCATTAAATGAGATACTTCTGGCTGTGAGGTCAACATCAGCCTGTGGGGTTTTAATTCCCTTGTGTTGCACTCCCAATGAAATTTAACTCAGAGGATGTTTTAAAAGTCTCTCATGATGTATCAAATATTTTCATATCCCCCTAAATCACCCTTTTCAACGAGGACTTTAAAGAATTTAGCCCCCCTTTTTAAGGGGGGTTGGGGGGATCAATCAGTATCATTGATGA